>JBCBCF010000017.1:0-29023 GCA_038530905.1 Acidobacteriota bacterium | reverse complement strand
CCCTTTGCGCTGGTCGATCGGCCGACGCTCGTCGGCCCCCGGCGGCACCGACAGCACGGCGAGGCTCTGGTCGTGGAGGTAGATCTCGTCGAGGATCTCCCGAGAGCCGCTGGCGCCGGGCACGGTGATCGGCCAGCCGCGGCCGTCAGGGCCAGGGCCGAGCGCGCGCACGACGCTGCCGACTTCCACGACCGCGTTGGCCACGCTGTGTTCCTGCAGCACTTCGACCGCAAGGTCGGCGGCAAATCCTCGCTCCATGCCCCGCGTGTCGAGGATCGTCTGAGGCGCGAGACGCACGCGCATCGGCTCACGCGAGAGGATCTCCAGGCGGTCACAGGCGGCGGTGGGGAGCGCTTCGCGCAACGTGTACGGATCCGGGCGCTCGGCGCCACCCCACAGCCCGTAGAGCCGCCCGCCGAGCGGCCCGTGTGCACCTCCTGACCAGATGCAGTAGCGCAGACCACTCAGCAGCAGCTCACCATAGGCAGGATCAGCTTCGATCTCGCGGCCTGCCGCGGCTTCGATGCGGCCGGCGCCACCGGCAACTTCGGCATCCGCCGAGGTCAGAAGCGACAGCCGGTGCAGCTCGACCATGGCGTCGCGGATCGCCTGCCGCGTGCGGTCTTCAGGGAGATCCCGCACCTCGATCTCGACGACGGTGCCGAACGCCTCCATCGCCAGGCGCACGGCGTCGCCGGCGGGCGCAGTCTCCATGCTGCTGGCCTGCGCCGCGGCGGAGCCGCCAAGAGCAGCGGCACACCCGACGGCAAGGAGCCCGCAAGCGAACAAGCGGCGCAGTCGGCGGTCGAACAGCTGGACGCGTCGAAGAATTCGGATCACGCCGACAGTGTATCGCCCGGGCTCGAAGCGCCCTTGGCGGATCCGGCGGCCCTCTGCGCCGCCGGCCGACGCGGTGCGGTCTCGAAACGGCCGGCTCCACGGTGCAGCACCGCGCGGTCGCGTCCTTCCTCCTTGGCACGGTAGAGCGCCTCGTCGGCCAGCAGCAGCAGCTCGCCGGCGGTCCGGATGGTCACTTCGGGAAAGGACGCGACGCCGAAGCTGGCGGTGAGCGGGATGCGCTGGCCCTCCCAATCGAACTCGAGGGCCGCGACGGCGGCCCGCAGCCGCTCGGCGAGCGACAGCGCCGAGGCGCCGTCGGTCCGCTCGAGGAGCACGGTGAACTCCTCGCCCCCGTAGCGGCAGCAGAGGTCGTCGTCGCGCCGCGTGTGGTCGAGAGTGCGCGCCACGAGCTGCAGCGCCGCATCGCCCGCAGCGTGGCCCCAGGTGTCGTTGACCGACTTGAAATGGTCGATGTCGACCATCACGATCGCCATCGGTTGACCTTCTGTGCAGGCGAGGTCGTAGGCCTTCTGCATTCGCGCTTCGAGGACCCGCCGTACCGGCACGCCGGTCAGGGGATCGAGCCGCGCCTCGCGGTCGAGCGAGGCGCGATGCACCGAGCTGGCCATCAGCGGCACCATGTTCTCGAAGCGCTCTTCGGCGCCGGTCTCGATCTTGCGAGGATCGAGCCATAGCCGCAGCGTGGCGAGCTGCGCCGCATCCTCACCCGCCGCGCTGCCGAGCAACTGACGCTCGATCCGCCGCCAGGACGCGCGCCGATGAATGCCCGGCAGCATCCGCGGGCGCGCGGCCGGCGCCGGCCGCCCTTCGATCAGTCGCCCATCGGGGCCGGCCGCCCAGCTCCGCGCCGCGTCGCCGTCGGGAGGCAGCTCGAAATGGAACCACTCGACCGGCAAGAGATTCCGGCACTCGGTGAGGATCTGCTGCGCGATGCCGCCCATCCCTCCCGACTCGGCGAGGATCCGCTCGTGCGCCTCCTGCAGCCGCCGATAGTTGCCGACCGCGTCGTCGGAGTGATGGCGCAGGAGCGCCTGTCGTGCGGCCTCGGCCGCCACCAGAGCAAAGGCCCCGTAGATCGGCGCCAGAGCCGCCCAGCCGACACTCGGCGCCAGCCCGGCAAGAGCCGAGCCGACGGTCCAGCCGGCAACATCGACCACGACCGGCCCTGCCAGCAGGTGCGGCGCCCGCCGCTCGCCGCGCAGGCCCTCGATCCCGACCAGGATGACGAGCAGAGCCAGGCCGTTGAGGAGCGCCGGTCCAAGCACCGACCACACGCCACCCACGCCACCGAAGCCGAAGGCGCTCGCGCCAGCCGCGATGAATGCCGCGGCGGCCACCGCGAAAGCGCGTTCGAGGGTGCGGGCTGCCGACATCGTCGCCACGCGCCGGCTTTCTCCCAGACGGCGCGCCGCCGCCCGGCGCAAGAGCACCGAGCCGACGAGGACCAGCGATGCGGCGACTGCCGCCGGCACGGCGCCCAGCCGCAGCGACACCGCCGGCACCACCAGCGCTCCCAAACCGAGGGTGCTGGACGACGCCGAGCGAGCCGCCAGCGGCCGCGGGGCCGGCGCGAAGGGGCGGTGCAGCGCCGCCAGCGCCCCCACCGCCACCCAGGCGAGAAGCTCCCACGGGTTGGCCCACAGGCCGCCCGGCGCCAGCGTCGGCGAGCCGAGGGCCAACAGCAAGGCCAGCGCCAAGAGCGCGCCCGGCACCGCGATCGCCGCCAGCCGGCCAGCACCATGATCGCGCGGCGCGGCGGCGGAAGCTTCAGAAGAGGACATGGCTGGCGCGACGATAGCCGAAATCGCCCGCCGATCGAGACATCGACACGTTTCGATTCAACCGTCGAAACCGGCGGGCGACAGCCCGCAGCGAGGTCCCACCGACGCACCGCCGTTCAGCCTCGACCACAGCCCATCCAGACGTTCGGTTCTTGCGGCGGAACGACGAATCGACGACAATGGAGCGGCGATGAAGCAATTCAAGCCTGTCTATGGAATCGCCTTGATCGCCTGCTTCGTCAGCCTCGCCTACTTGGCCGACGCCATCCTGCTCGATCAAGGTCGCCAATTCGAACGGGTCGCACCGGATCGCGACGGCCGTGTCGTCCTCGACGTCTCGAGCCTGGCAGCCAGTGAGGTCAACTTCTACCGCTTCCTCAACTCGGGAAATCAAGAGGTCAAGTTCTTCGTCGGCCGCGACGAGAATCGGATCGTTCACGTCGCCTTCGACGCCTCCGAGAACGACTACAAGCGCAAGCGCGGTTTCCGCTTCCATGACGGCTGGATGGTCAGCAACAAATGCGACACCGCGACGCGTTTGAGTGACGTCAGCTCGGGCAGCGGCGGCTGCCGCCCGGAACCCGTGCGTCATCGCCTCGACGGTGATCGGCTCATCCTCGAAGAGACCGACATCTTGAGCGGCTGGCGCTACTTCCGCTGAGGAACGCTCCACCGACTCGGCTCACCGACCGCTCGGTCGACCGCGTCCGAACGGCGTCTGGTTGTCGCCGAGCGCCTGTGCTTTACCCTTCGTTCATTCGCCGAAAGGTCAATCGATGCCTTCCATGGATCTCATCCTTTACGAAGAGGAAATCCGCCTCCTCGAGCAAGTGCTCAAACGCCTTCGGCACGACTCGAATGCACGAGCGGTCTTCCTCATCGACAAGAACGGTCAGCAGATCGCTGCCGACGGTGACGTCGATCAATTCGACACGACATCGCTCGCCTCGTTGACGGCCGGCAACGTCGCCGCGACCGACAGCCTCGCGCGCTTGATCGGCGAGCGCGAGTTCTCGGTTCTCTTCCACGAGGGCGAGCGCGACCACATCCACATCTCGATCGTCGCCAAGCGCGCGATCCTGCTGGTCATCTTCGACGAGCGTTCGTCGCTCGGACTGGTCCGACTGCGGGTCAAGCGGGCCAGTGGCGAGTTCGACAAGATCTTCGATCAGATGGCTCAGAAGGCGACCGCTGAGCCGGTGGCCGGAATCGCCTCGACGCCTTTCTCCGAAATCACCGACGACGACATCGACGCGCTGTTCAGCGATTGAGGCGACGGCGATGACTTTCATCAACTACGCCGCCAAAGAGATCAACTGCAAGATCGTCTACTACGGCCCCGGCCTTGGCGGCAAAACGACCAACCTGCAGTACATTTACAACAAGACGTCACCGGACGCGAAGGGAAAGATGATCTCCCTCGCGACCGAGACGGATCGCACGCTGTTCTTCGACTTCCTGCCGCTCGACCTCGGCACGATCCGTGGCTTCACCACCCGCTTTCACCTCTACACGGTGCCCGGGCAGGTGTTCTACGACGCGAGCCGAAAGCTGATCCTCAAGGGAGCGGACGGCGTCATCTTCGTGGCGGACAGCCAGGAAGAGCGCATGGAGTCAAACATCGAGTCGATCCGCAATCTAGAAACCAATCTCGAACAGCACGGTCTCGATCTTCAAAGCCTGCCGTACGCGCTGCAGTTCAACAAGCGCGACCTGCCGAACGCCCTGCCCGTCGAAGAGCTCTACCGCACCCTGAACTTCAAGCGGGAGCCGACGTTCGAGGCAGTGGCGCCGGAGGGGCGGGGCGTCTTCGACACGCTCAAGTCCGTGGCGAAGCAAATCTTGGTCGAGCTGCGCAAGAGGTAGACCGTTTTCATGGCCAACGAAAAGATCTGGTCCAAGACAGAGCTAGCGCATCTGAAGCGCGGCGCGGGCGACCATTCGCTCGACGAGCTGGCGCAGCGCTTCCACACGGACACCGAAACCGTCCGTCAGAAGATGAACGAGCTGGGGCTCGCCGGCCAGGCCAGCTCGTCCCAGACCGATGCCGCATTGGACGCCTTCGAGCGGGGAATCGGCCTTTTGCACGAAGGTGAGCACGCGCAGGCTGCCGACGCCTTCGAAGAAGCGGTGCAGAGCGCCGACACCCGCCAGCTCGCCGACCGAGCGCGGCAGTACCATGCAATCGCCCGTCGCGGCACCGAGCAGGTCGAGGCGGTCGAGGACGCCTACCTGCGGGCCGTGATCGAAAAGAACAACGGCGATCTCGACGCTGCCATCGCGGCGGCCGAGGGCCTCGAGGCCGCGGAGGCCAGCGAGCGCTCCGTCTACCTGCTGGCGTCGATCCGCGCCTTGCGCGAGGAAGACGAGCAGGCGCTCGAGCTCCTCGCGCGCGCGATCGAGCTGGAGCCGCGCAACCGAGTGCAGGCGTACCACGATCCCGACTTCGCGTCCCTGCGCGGCAACGAAGCGTTCGCCGGCCTGCTCGACGCGCCTCGGGATTGACCACCTCAGCGCGGCCTGCACAGGCGCGGCCTGCACAGGCGCGGCCGGCTGCGGCGCACGCCGCGAGAAGGTCGTCGGACCCAGCGCGGCCTCGCATCACGGTGCTCGGAGGTGGCTCCGGCCTCTCGGTTCTGCTGCGCGGTCTCAAGCAGCTGGTCGACGGTCGTGATCGCCTGACGGCGGTCGTCACCGTGTCCGACGACGGTGGATCGTCCGGACGTCTGCGTCGTGAGCTGGGAGTCCTGCCGCCGGGCGACATCCGCAATTGCATCGTCGCGCTGGCCGACGATGAGGATCTGCTCGCCCGTCTGTTCCAGTACCGCTTTCCGAACGGCAACGGGCTGTCCGGCCACTCCTTCGGCAATCTCTTCCTGACCGCCTTGACCGGCGTCACTGGCGACTTCTACCAGGCGATCTCGACCGCCGAGCAGATTCTGTCGGTGCGCGGTCGCATTCTGCCCGCGACGCTCGGCGACGTGCGCCTCGTCGCGCGCGGGCTGTCGGGTGAGCGCTACGACGGCGAGTCGGCAATCGGGCGATCAGGCGAGCGCCTGGCGACGCTCGAGCTGCAGCCGGCCACGGCCGTCGCCTTCGCGCCGGCGGTCGAAGCGCTGGAACAGGCAGACCTCGTCGTCCTCGGCCCCGGCTCGCTCTACACCTCGATCCTGCCCAATCTGCTGATCCCCGGCATTCGCCGCGCGCTGCGCCGCAGCTCGGCACCTAAGATCCTGGCTCTCAACCTGATGACGCAGCCGGGCGAGACCGACGGCATGACCGCCGCCGACCACCTCGAGGCCATCCGTCTGCACGCCGGCGACGGCCTGGTCGACAGCGTGCTGATCAACGCTTCGCGACCTGCGGACGTTCTGCTGCGTCGCTACGCGGACGCCAGCTCGCAGTGGATTGAAGCCGACCGCAACGCGCTCGAGGCATTCGGAGTCAGGGTCGCGGAGCGCGAGCTGCTGCTCGACGATGACGAGCTGATTCGCCACGACCCGCGGCGCCTGGCACGGGCGGTCGTGGACCTCGCAACTCGGCTGCGATAGCGTCGCGATCGCCACCGCTGGCGGACGCCGCACCGCACGCTGGCGCGCCAGACCCACCCGGCCGCCCCCTTCGCGGCGGCCCATGGAGCCCTCTTTGAGCTCGACCCCCGATCCCATGCCGCGCGTTGCCGTTGTTCTTGCCGCCGGCCAGGGCCGGCGCATGCACTCGGCGCTGCCCAAGCCGCTGCATCCTGTCGCCGGCCGCGCGATGGTGCTGCGCGTGCTCGATGCCGCCCGCGCCGCCGGCTGCGACCGCCTGGTCGTCGTGGTCGGTCACGGCGCCGACACGATGCGCGCGGCGGTGCGCGACGCGTTCGCCGATGGCCCTCAAGCCCCGGTGTTCGTGGAGCAGCGCGAGCAGCTCGGCACCGGCCACGCTCTGCAGCAGGCCGAGCGCGCCATCGAGGACGCCGCGACCGTGCTCGTACTCTCCGGCGACGTGCCTCTCGTGCGCCCGGCGACGCTCGAGTCCCTCGCCGCGCGCTGCGAGGCGACCGGCCGGGACGCGCTCGCCGTCGCCACCGTCGCCGAACCAGGACGGCTGGGCCGCGTCATCGCCGACGATGGGCGTCTGGTGCGTATCGTCGAGGCGGCCGACGCCAGCGAGGACGAGCTGGAGATTCACTCGATCAACGCCGGCCTCTACGCCCTGCGCGCCCCCGAGATCTTCGAGGCGCTGCGGAACGTCCAGCCCAACAACGCGCAGGGCGAGATCTACCTGACCGACGCCCTCCACATGGCCGTCGCCACCGGCGAACCGCCGACGCTGATCGAACTGGCGGATGCCAGTGAAGCTTGGGGCGTCAACAATCGCCGCCAGCTCGCCGCCGCCCACCGCCGACTGATCGACCGACACCTCAACGCGCTCGCCGACCGCGGCGTCACCGTGCTCGATCCGGCAACAACGACGGTCGAACCCGAGGTCGAGATCGGTCGCGACACGACGCTCCACCCCGGCACGACCGTGCTGGGCGCCTCGCGCGTCGGCAGCGGCTGCACGCTGCATCACGGCGCCTGGCTGCGCGACACGACCCTCGGCGACGACGTCGAGATCCAGCCGTATTGCGTGCTGGACGGCTCTCGACTCGAGGCCGCGACCAGCACCGGACCGTTCGCGCGTCTGCGCCCGGGATCGGTGCTCGAGACCATGGCCCGCGTCGGCACCTTCGTCGAGACCAAGAACACGACCCTCGAGGCTGGAGCCAAGGCCAATCACCTCGCCTACCTCGGCGACGCGACGATCGGGGCCGACAGCAACGTCGGTGCCGGCGTTGTCACCTGCAACTACGACGGGCGCCGCAAGCACCGCACCGAGGTCGGCCGCGAGGCCTTCGTCGGCAGTGACACGATGCTGGTGGCGCCGGTGCGCATAGGCGACGGCGCCTACACCGGCGCCGGCTCGGTGATCACCAAGGACGTGCCGGACGGTGCGCTCGCCGTCGGCCGCGCGCGCCAGCGCACCATCGAAGGCTGGGCGGCCACGCGCCGCGACGATCTCGACGACTGACGGATCGCCGCCGCACGCCGGGCGCGGCGGTGGCGATCGAGGAGAAGCATCATGTGCGGCATCGTGGGATATGTCGGGGCTCGGAGCGACGTCGCCGAGATCTTGATCGACGGCCTTGAGCGACTCGAATACCGAGGCTATGACTCGGCCGGCATCGTCGTTGGCGACGCCGGCGGCGCGCTGCAGGTGGTCAAGGCCGAGGGCAAGCTAGCGGGTCTCCGCCAGCGTCTCGACGCCGAAACACCCCGCGGATCGATCGGTCTCGGACACACGCGCTGGGCCACGCACGGCCCGCCCACCGAGCGCAACGCCCACCCGGTGGTCGACGCGACGGGCCGGGTCGCGCTGATCCACAACGGCATCATCGAGAATTACGCCCAGCTGCGGAGCGAGCTGCAGGCCGACGGTGTCGCCTTTCACACCGACACCGACACCGAGGTGATCGCCAACCTGGTGGCGCGCGAGCTGGATCGCGATGGCGACCTGACCGGCGCCGTGCGACGCGCGGTCGGGCGCCTGCAGGGGATGTTTGCCTTCGCCGTCCTGAGCGCCGGCGCCGCCGAGCCCGAGCTGGCGGCCGCCCGCCGGGGGCCGCCGCTGCTTCTCGGCGTGGGAGAGGGTGAGAACTTCCTCGCCTCTGACGCCGCTGCGCTGCTGGAACACACGCGCAACGTCGTCTTCCTCGAGAACGGCGATGTCGCGCATCTGAGCGCCGCCGGCCTGCGGATCTGGGACGAGGAGGGAACCGAGGTCGAGCGGACCGTCCACCGCCTCGCCTGGGACATCGTGCAGATCGAGAAGGGCGGCTACAAACACTTCATGGCGAAGGAGATCCACGAGCAGCCCCAAGCGCTGCAGGACACCCTCGCCGGGAGACTCGACTTCGAGACCGGCCGTGTCCGCCTCGACGACCTGGCGCTTGACGCGGAGGCCCTCCGCGAAGTGCGGCAGATCCATCTGCTCGCCTGCGGCACCTCGTGGCACGCGGCGCTGGTCGGCAAATTCCTGATCGAAGAGCTGGCGCGCTTGCCGGTCGCCGTCGACTACGGATCCGAGTACCGGTACCGGGATCCGATCGCCGATCGTCACACGCTCGCCATCGGCGTATCGCAGAGCGGCGAGACCGCCGACACCCTCGCCGCCATGGAGGCCGCAAGCGAGCGCGGAGCGCGGCTGCTGGCGATCTGCAATGTCCAACAGAGCCAGGCGACGCGCATCAGCGACGGCACGATCTACACCTTCGCTGGCCCCGAGATCGGCGTCGCCTCGACCAAGGCCTTCACCACCCAACTCGAGGCGCTCTTTCTCTTCGCGGTGTTTCTCCGCCAGACGCGCGGCGGCGTGGTTGACCGCGCGCTCCTCGACGCCGTGGTGCATCTCCCGCAGGCGGTCGCCGATGCGATCGAAAGCGAACAGCAGATCGAGGACATCGCCCGCACCTATCACCGCGCCGACGACTTCCTCTTCCTCGGTCGCGGCATCAACTATCCGATCGCTCTCGAGGGTGCGCTGAAGCTCAAGGAGATCAGCTATATCCACGCCGAGGGCTACCCGGCGGGCGAGATGAAGCACGGGCCGATCGCGCTGATCGATGAAGACCTGCCGACGGTCGCCATCTCGACCGGCGATCGAGTGGCCGACAAGGTGCACTCGAACATCCAGCAGGTCAAAGCTCGCGACGGTCAGGTGATCGCCGTCACCGACCGCGACGGGCTCGAGGACCATGCCGACGCGATCATCCGCGTGCCGCGCGTGCACGCCCTTCTGCAGCCGATCGTCAACGTCGTGCCGCTGCAGCTGCTCGCCTACCACATCGGCGTTCGGCTGGGCTGCGACGTCGACCAGCCGCGCAACCTGGCAAAGAGCGTCACGGTCGAGTGAGTCGGCTCGAGCTCGAGGCCGCGCTCAATCCCGAGCAGGTCGAGGCGGTCACCCACGAGGGGCCGGCGCAGCTGGTGCTGGCCGGCGCCGGCTCAGGCAAGACGCGGGTCATCACCTATCGCGTCGCCTGGCTGGTCGAAGAGCGCGGCGTCGATCCGTCGCGCATCGCCGCCGTCACATTCACCAACAAGGCCGCCGCCGAGATGCGAGAGCGCATCGAGGGACTGCTGGGCCTGTACCCGCTGCCCGCCTTCGTCGGCACGTTCCATCGCCTGGCGCTTCGCCTGCTGCGTCGCTACGGACCCAAGGTTGATCTGCCGAACGACTTCTCGATCCTCGACGGCTCGGATCAGCTGACGATCGTCAAGCGGTCGATGAAGGCCGCCGGCGTGCCCGACGATGCGTTCCGGCCGCAAGCCGTCCTCGGCGCCATCAGTCAGGCGAAGAACAAGCTGATCGGCCCGGCGCTCTACAACCGCGAGGTCGATGATTTCTTCGGCCGCAAGGTGGCGGCCGTCTACCAGCATTATCAGGCGGCCCTGCGCGAGGCAGCGGCGGTCGATTTCGACGACATGATCCGGCTCAGCGTCGAGCTCCTGCGCACACAGGCGCCGATCCGGCGGCGGGTTCAGGGCCAATGGCGCCATGTCTTGGTCGACGAGTTCCAAGACACGAACCACGCTCAGCTCGCCCTGATCGAGGCCCTGGTCGGCACCACCGGCCAGCTGACAGCGGTCGGCGATGAAGACCAGGGCATCTACCGCTGGCGCGGCGCAGAGCTCGAGAACATCCTGCGCTTCGAGCACACGTTTCCCGGCGCCACGATCCGCAAGCTCGAGCGCAACTACCGCTCGACCCAAAACATCCTCGACGCCTCCGGCGCGGTCGTCGCCCGCAACGAGAAGCGCCGCGGCAAGGAGCTGTGGACCGACAGCGGCGCGGGCGACAAGATCCTGCTCTACCGAGCGCGCGACGAGGAAGATGAAGCCCGCTGGATCGCCGGCGCGCTCAGCGACCTCGAGCCGGGCCTCGGCTGGCGCCGCCTCGCCGTGCTGGTGCGCACCAACGCGCAGACCCGCGCGGTGGAGGACGCTCTGCTGCGCCGCGGCGTGCCGTACACGCTGGTTGCCGGCGTGCGCTTCTACGAGCGCGCCGAGATCAAAGACCTGGTGGCCTACCTGCGCCTCCTGCGCAATCCAGAGAACCCGCTGGCGTTCGAGCGGGCGCTCAACCGCCCGGCGCGCGGCATCGGCAAGACAACACAAACAAAGCTGAGCCAGCTCGCGGCGAGCGAAGGCAAGTCCCGATGGGCCCTGCTGGCCGACGAGCGCGCCCTGCGCACGGTCCTCGCCGGCCGGGCGATCCAGGCGCTCGGCCGCTTCCGCCAGCTGATCGACGACCTGCGGCGCGAGGCCGAGATCCTGCCGCTGCCGGCACTCCTGCGCCAGGTGCTCGACGCCACCGGCTATCTCGAGCAATTCGACACCGAGGACGAGGCCGACCGCGCCCGCGTCGAGAACATCGAGGAGCTGGTCAGCGCCGCGCAGGAACTCACCGAGAAGGAAGGCTACAGCGGCGAGGAGGACGTCCTCGGTGCGTTCCTCGACCAGGCGTCGCTCGCCAGCGACACAGACTCGCTCGGCGGCGGCGGCGTGTCGCTGATGACCCTGCACGCGGCCAAAGGACTCGAGTTCGGCGCGGTCGTCGTCTCCGGCCTCGAAGAGGGCCTGCTGCCGCACTTCAACTCGGCCGCCGACGCCGACAGTCTCGAAGAGGAGCGGCGCCTCTTCTACGTCGGCATGACCCGCGCCGAGGAGCGCCTGGTTCTCACGACCTGCCGGCGACGGCGGGTCGCCGGCAAATGGCAAGACCAGGAAGAGTCTCGCTTTCTCGCAGAAGTGCCGGGCGATCTTCTCCGTGTCGAGCACAGCCCGGAGCTGTTCGCCTCTCGACACGAGCCGGCACCGCGCTGGGGCGAATCTCTCGATCGGCGGCGCGGGCGCTCGCGCGAGGACGTGATGCGCTTCTTCGGCCGCGCCGCCGAAGACGTGAGCCAGGAGCCGGCGGAAGAGCCGCCGACAGCGGCGCAGGCACGCCTCTTTGAGCCCTCGACGCCCGCCGGCGGGCGTCTCAAGCGAGGCAGCCGAGTCCGGCACGGCAAGCTCGGCCTCGGCAAGGTGCTCTCGATCGAGGGGCAGGGGGACGACGCCAAGCTGGTGGTCTTCTTCGACGGCATCGGTCGCCGCAAGCTCATCGCCAAATACGCCCAGCTCGACGTGATCTGACCGCGCCAAAGGGGCGCGTTCCTCCTGATGGGCCGGAGGCTCAGGTGGTCGCCGGAGCGCGCCGCCCGAGGTGCGGCGCCAGGCCGAGCAGCGCCATATAGCTGTAGCCCTGGAGGAAGAGCCACAGGAACGGCAGCGCGAGCCACATGCGCAGATGGATGGCGGCTGCAAAACAGATCACGAAATAAACGGCGAGCACGCTCTCGAGATAGAGGCTGAGGTTCTTCGGCAGGCGATATGCCTTGCCCGACCAGTCGCCAGCGCGGCCCTCGATGCAGTACTTCGGCGTGCGGTGGAAGATGCCACCGTCTTGGATCAGCCCGGAGAGCACCGCCGTCGAGTTGTTCACCGACAGCCCGATCCCGATGCCCATGAGCGCCGGCAGGCGCCACAGTCGACGCCACAGCGTCACGCCGACCTGACTGGCGGTGAAGAACACCAGCACCGAAAGCGTTGCCGCCGCGAAGAGCGGAAGATCCACCAGCAACGCCACGCGCAGATCGTCATCGCCGTGGCGCAGAAGCATCGCCGGGAAGATCAGGAGCGACAGCAAAAGCATCAGCGGATACGACAGGTTGGCGGTCAGATGGACGAAGGCCTCGAGCTTCGCCCGCCAGCCGAGCGAGCTGCGCAGAACGCGGCCGAGCAGCTTGCGACCACATTGGATCGACCCCTTGGCCCAGCGGTGCTGCTGGCTCTTGTAGGCGTTGATCTCAGCCGGAAGCTCCGCCGGCACCACCAGGTTCGGCAAATAGACGAAGCGCCATCCCGCGAGCTGAGAGCGATACGACAGGTCGAGATCTTCCGTCAGGGTGTCGTGCGCCCAGCCGCCGGCGTCGACGATCGCCTGCCGGCGCCAGATGCCGGCGGTCCCGTTGAAATTGAAGAGGCAGCCGCCGCGATGCCGCGCCGCGTGCTCGATGACGAAATGACCGTCGAGCAACACTGCTTGCACGCGGGTGAGCAGCGAGTAGTCGCGATTGAGATGTCCCCAGCGGGCCTGCACCATGCCAACGTCCGGATCACCGAAATGCGGCACAACAGCGCGCAAGAAGTCTCGCTGGGGCACGAAATCGGCGTCGAACACAGCGAGCAGATCACCGGCCGCCGAAGTCAATCCCGCCGCCAGCGCGCCGGCCTTGAAGCCGCTGCGATCCTCGCGATGGAGATGATGGATGTCGACGCCTTCGGCGCGGAGTTCGGCCACCTGCTTGGCGACCAGCTCGCGCGTGTCGTCAATCGAGTCATCGAGGACCTGAATCTCCAGACGATCGCGCGGGTAGTCTAGGTTCGCCACCGCTTCAATCAGCCGGTGCGCGACATAGCGCTCGTTGAAGATCGGGAGCTGCACGGTGACGACCGGCCACTCAGCCGGCGGCTCGGGCGCGGTTTCCGAGCGGCGACGCGCTTGCCACCAGCCGACCACCAGCACCATGCGGTGGACGCCATAGAGAGCCAAGACGCCAAGCGTCGCGTAGTACACGGCCAGGATCAGTGTCGACATCCAGTCGTTCATCTCTCGTTCGATTCTTCGACGGCATCGGCTGGCGCGGCCCGAGCGCCCGGCATCGAGCAGGCCTCGCCGTGGCGCTTCTGGTCGGTCTGCATGGATGCCTCGGCGCCCTCGGCGATCCGGGCGCGCGCCCGTGGGTCGCCACCGCCCTCCTGGTCGCCATGGCCCTGGCGCACCTGACCGCCGCCCGATGTCTGGAAGGTTGCGACCATATCGCGCTCGTGCTCGGCGTGGCGCTTCTGCTTCGCCTGCTGCTGCTGCCGCTCGCGCCGACGTTCTCCGACGACGTGCTGCGCTACGTCTGGGACGGGCGGGTTCTCGGCGCCGGCTTCGATCCGTATCGCCACGCGCCGGAAGATCTGGCACTCGCCGAACTCCGCGACGCGCGCTGGCAGGCGATGCCGCACAAGGAGGTACCGACGGTGTATCCGCCGTTGGCCCTCGGTGTCTTCGCGCTGGCCGCCTGGCTCCCCGCGCCGCTCGTTGCCCTCAAGACTATCTTGATGGCGGCTGAGCTCTTTGGCTGCTGGCTGCTCATACGGCTGGCGCGGCGCGCCGGCTTGGTCGCCGGCCGAACGATTTGGTACGCGTGGCACCCGCTCGCCACTTTCGAGATCGCCGGCCAGGGACACGTGGACGGTCTGATGGTCGCGGCGACGATTCTCGCCGTCGCCGCGCTGCGGGGTCACGGTGGAGACGGAACCGCCCGCCTCGGCCGTCCCGCGGCAAGTGCCGCCTTGGCCGGGGTAGCAGCCGCGGCGGCGATCCTCGCCAAGCTCGTCCCGGTCGTGGCCTTGCCGGGCTGGCTCGTCGGGCTGGCGCGCAGCGCTCATCGCCGGGCGCTGCTGTTCGCCATCACGGTTTTGCTAGCGCTCGGACTCGGCTTCCTGCCCATGTTTGCCCGCGGCGTGCCGCCGGGCCTCGTCGCCTACGGCGTGCGTTGGGAGTTCAACGGCCCGCTCTACGAGCCGCTTTGGCGGGGCCTAGAGTCGATCGATGCCCCATCGGCGATCAAGTCGAGTCTCGATGGCGCCAAGCGCCGTTGGGCCGACGACCGGCCGCAGCAGCATGAGATCTGGAATCGCCTCTATCCCTATGTCTACCCTCAATTCCTCGCCAAGCTGATGCTGGCCGCCGGCTTCGGACTCGCGATGTTGCGCCTTCTCTGGCGCACGGCAAGCGGTCAGGACGAGCCGATCGTGGCGACCGGCCGCACCTTCGCCACGCTGCTGCTAGCGCTCGCCACCGTCTATCCTTGGTATGTCTTGTGGGTGCTGCCGTGGGCGGCGCTGGCCCGTCATCGCGCCTGGCTGGCCGTCGCCGCGACCTCGCTTCTCGCCTATCTGCCGCAGCATGTTGCGAGCCTCGACCTCTTCCCGTGGTTCTGGCTCCTCATCTGGTCGCCGCTCGTTCTCTTCGCTCCGTGGTCTCGATGGCACGTTCCGACGCGTCCAACGCCCTCCTCCGACCCGTCGACGTCGCCGAGCGGCTGACGCTCGCCTACGCCGGCAGTGCCTACGCCGGCTGGCAGCGGCAGACGAACGCCCTGGCGGTGCAGCAGACCGTGGAGGAGGCGCTGTCGACGCTGGCCGGGCGGCGGCTGCGAATCCACGGCGCCGGCCGCACCGACGCTGGCGTGCACGCTCGCGGGCAGGTGGCCCATCTTCTGGAGCCAAGCGGCCTGCCCTTGCGCGCGCTGGTGCATGGCACCAACCATCATCTACCAGCGGACGTTCGAATCCTCGCCGCTCACCACGTCCCGGCAGGCTTTCACGCGCAGCGGAGCGCCCTGGGCAAAGAGTACCTCTACCGTTTGTGGCTCGGCCGAGTGGTGCCGCCCACGGAGGCACCAACCGTCGCCCCCACGCGCGGGCCGCTCGACGACGAGGCGATGCGCGAGGCCGCCCACCGGCTCACCGGGCGGCATGATTTCTCGGCCTTCGCGCTGGCTGGTGGAGCGCACGAGCACGGGCGCCGGCATCTCTGGGCGATCCGGCTCGAGCGGCTGCAGAGCGGGCTCGAGCTGCGGCTGCGCGTCTTCGGCGACGGCTTTCTGCGCGGCATGGTCCGCTCGCTCGTCGGCACCCTCGTCGAGGTTGGTCGCGGCGAACGATCGCTCGACTCGGTGACCGCGCTCGTCGCGCCCGGCGCCCGCCGAGACGACGCCGGGCCGACCGCAGAGGCGCGCGGATTGACGCTCGCGCGGGTCGTCTACCCGCGGCGCTGGGCGCCGGTCGCGAGCGACTCGGACTGAAGCCGGCCATCCGGTGCGCCTGTGGTACCTTCGACCGCTATGACCGGTCGCGAGCGCCATCTCGACCAGCTCGCGCCTGCTGGCTCTCCGGCGGCCGCTTGGCTGGCACGCCTGGACCTCGACCGCCTGCCACGCCACGTCGCGATCATCATGGACGGCAACGGTCGCTGGGCCGGCCAGCGCTCGAGGCCGCGCGTCCTCGGTCACCGAGCCGGCGTCGAGTCGGTCCGCGACATCGTCGAGGCGGGCGCCCAGCTCGGCCTCGAGCTGATGACCGTCTACGCGTTCTCGACCGAGAATTGGGCGCGCCCGCGGCACGAGGTCTGGACCCTCATGAACTTGCTGCGCGACTTCCTGCGCAGCGACATCGACCGACTGATCCGCCACGGCGTGCGGCTGCGCGTCCTCGGTCGACGCGAGCCGCTCGACCAGTCCCTGCTGCGCGAGATCGATCGCGCTGTCGAGGCCACAGCAGGCGGCGAGCGCATGACCCTGAACGTCGCGCTGAATTATTCGGGGCGCTGCGAGATCGTCGACGCCTGTCGCGCGATCGTCGCGGATTGGGCCGCGGGCGAACCGGTCGAGATCGACGAAGAAACGGTCGGCCGCTATCTCTACACCTCCGGTCAGCCAGATCCGGACCTGCTGATCCGCACGTCAGGCGAGTCGCGCATCAGCAACTTCCTCCTCTGGCAGCTCGCCTATACCGAGATCTGGTGGACCCCGAAGCTCTGGCCGGACTTCCGGCGCGAGGACCTGCTGGAAGCGATCCACGAGTTCCAGCAACGCGAGCGGCGCTTCGGCGGTGTCGACGCCACGGCGGCCGCCGAAGCGGTCCGGGCCGAGGCGGGCTGAGCGGGCGATGAGCCAAAGTTCGAGCTCGACGGTCTCCGCTGGCGCCGCGATCGAATCCCCCCGCCGGCGAGACTCGCCCCTTTTCCAGCGCGTCGCCACCGGCCTGGCGGTCGCCACGCTGGCGCTGGTGGTGATTTTCGCCGTGCCGCCGGACGTCGCCTTCTTCACCTGGTTCGCGATCTTCTTTTGGGCGTCGATCGAATTCGTCGCCATGGCCCGGCGGCTGGTGCCGACCGCGCCGTTCGCCGCTCTGTATCTGGCGATCCCGCTCGCCGCGCTGGCCGTCTTCGCCATGTCGCGCTCGGACGCGGCAGGCGTCGGAGCGGCGACGATCGTCATGAGCGGTGCCGCGCTCGTGACGTTCGCCGTCGGCGCAACGCTGCTCGGCCGAGTTGCCGCGCCGGACGCTCTCGCCTCGGCCGGCGTGATGACGCTGGCCGTGCCGTACTTCGCCGTCCCGGTGCTGTGCCTCGACCAACTCCAGCGCCTCGACCCGTGGCTGACCTTCCTCTTCATCCTCGTCGTGTCGCTCGGCGACACCATGGCCTTCTTCGTCGGCCGGGCGATCGGGCGTCACAAGCTGGCGCCGCGGATCAGCCCAAACAAGACGATCGAGGGCTCGATCGGCGGCCTGCTCTTCGCCATCGGCGGCGCGGCGGCGTGGAGCCTGTGGCGGCTGGGGGAGGTCGTGCCGGGGCTGCTCTTGGTGGCGGCGCTGACCGCTTTGGCGGCACAGATCGGCGATCTTGTGGAGTCGCTGTTCAAGCGCGGCGCCGGCATCAAGGACTCGGCTCAGACGCTGCCCGGTCACGGTGGCGTCTACGATCGCGTCGACGCCATCCTGCTGGCGGCACCGGTCTTTCTAGCCGGCGTCCTTGCCCTCGGGCCCGAGCGGCTGCTGCCGTAGGATGCGGCCATGCCGGCGCTTCCTCTCTCCATCCTGTCGTTCCTGATCAGCCTCGGGCTGATCGTGGTGGTCCACGAAGCGGGCCACTATCTGGCGGCACGCCTCTTCGGCGTCCGCGTCTTGGTGTTCTCGGTCGGCTTCGGCAAGCGGCTGATCGGCTTCCGCCGCGGCGACACGGACTACCGACTGGCGGCGATCCCGCTCGGCGGCTACGTGCACATGGGTGGTCATCTGCCCGGTGAGCAGACGGGCGACCCCTCGGATTTTCAATCCAAGCCGCGCTGGCAACGCATCATCATCTACCTCGCCGGGCCGGCGATGAATCTGGTCCTGGCCGTGTTCCTGGTCGCATTCGCCTTCACCCGCGGGATCGAGGCCCAGGGGCTTGCCGACATTCCGCCGGTGGTCGGCAAGGTGCTCGAGGACTCGGCTGGCGAGGCGGCTGGAATCGAGGCCGGCGATCGGGTGATCGAGGCGGCGGGGGAGCCGGTTGCCACCTGGTCGGACGTCGATTTCGCAATCAGCACCTCGCCGGAGAAGCCGGTGCCGCTGCGGATCGAACGCGGCACCGACGTCGTCGAGCTCGAGGTCGTGCCGACGCGCGTGCCGCGCTACGAGCTCGGCGACGCCGGCCTGATCCCCAAAGTGCAGGTGCGGGTGTCCGGCATCTATGAGGACTCGCCGGCAGACCTCGCTGGTTTCGAGCCCGGCGACGTGCTGCTGACGGTCGACGGCGGGCCGATCTCGACCACCCGCGACGTGGTTGACCGCATCGGCCCGAACGCCGGACGCGCCATCGTCGTGCAGGTGGCCCGCGGCGAAACGACGCTGGATCTCGAGGTCGTTCCTGCCGAGGTCGACGGCTCGGGGCGGATCGGCATCGACATCGGCATCTACGAGCGGCTGTCGTGGGCGCAGGCCCTTCCGGCGAGCGTCGCCTACAACATCGAGACACTCGAGAAGATCCTGCAGGTCCTCGGCAAGCTCTTCACGCGCGACATCGCGCCACAGAGCGCCCTCTCGGGCCCGATCGAGATCGCCGCCTGGACCGGCCGCGCGCTGAACGTCGGGTTCAAGTACCTGATCTTCCTCATGGGCTTTCTGAGCCTGTCGATCGGTGTCATGAACCTTCTGCCGATCCCCGTCTTGGACGGAGGCCATATCGCCATCCTGCTGTTCGAGAGCGTGCTGCGACGCGATCTGTCCCTGCGCGTCAAGGAGCGGGTGACGCAGGTTGGCTTCGTCCTTCTCATGATGTTGATGACGGCCGCCATCATCTTCGATCTGCTGAAGAATCTGCCCTGGCTGTTCGGCGACTCCTGACCCTCACCGCGCCCCGGCCGCGCCCCATCGCCGCCGCGGCCCTCTGGTAAGGTCGATCCATGTGGCGCAAGCTCCTCCGCGGCGTCGGCTGCCTCGCCTACGCGGCCCTGCTCGGCGCCCTCTTCGTCATGGTGGCCTACGTCGCCTTCGGCCTCTTCGTGCGCGGAGGCGTCACCGCTGCGCCGGATCTGGTCGGTCTTTCGCAGGAGCGCGCCCTCGCGATGTTGCGCGACCAGGGTCTCGACGCCCGCTGGACCGCAGGCGAACGCTTCGCCGAAGACGTACCGCGCGGGCACGTGATGGTGCAAGACCCGAGCCCGGGCGTCTACGTCAAGCGCGACACCGCTGTCACCCTCACCGTGTCGCTCGGACCGCGTCGGATCGACGTGCCGGATCTTCAGGGCGCCGCGCTGCAGGCAGCGCAGGTCGAGCTGGCCGGCGCTGGTCTGGCCCTGGGACGCACCTTCGACGTCTACGCCACGAGCGGCCAGCCCGCGGGCGTCGTGGTGCGCCAGCATCCGCCGGCCGGCGAGCGCGTGGCGGTGGACGCACCGGTTGATCTCTTCCTCGCCGTTGATCAGGTGGCCGACGTCTTCCTGATGCCCGATCTCGTCCAGCGCGACTACGACAGCGTTCGGCGCTTCTTCGAACGCCACGGCTTCCGCCTAGGCCGCGTCGGCTATCAGAGCTACGACGGCGTCGCCTCCGGCACGGTGTTGCGTCAGTTTCCGCTCGCCGGCCATCCGCTGCGCCGCGGCGACGTGATCGCCCTCGACGTGGTGGCTCCGGTCGAGCCCGACGCCTGGGCCGCCGAGCCGATTTCACAGGCGTCGAACGTGCTCTGATGCGTCTCGCACCATCGATTCTCGCCGCCGATCTCGCCGATCTCGCCGGAGCCCTCGACGCCTGCGCCGAGGGCGGGGCCGATCTCGTGCATTTCGACGTGATGGACGGTCGCTTCGTGCCCAACCTCAGCTTCGGCCTCCCGGTGCTGGAGGCCGTCCGGCGACGCACCGAGCTGCCGATCGATGTTCATCTGATGGTGGAGGAGCCGAGCCGCCTCCTGGCGCGCTACCTCGATCTCGGGCCACAGCGGGTCGCCGTGCACCACGAGGCCGAAGTCCATCTCGATCGCGCGCTGGCGACGATCCGCGAGGCCGACATCGAAGCCGGTGTTGCGATCAATCCGGCGACCCCTCCCGACGTGCTGGTCGACGTCTTGCACGGCCTCGACTTTGTGCTTCTGATGTCGGTCAATCCCGGCTTCGCCGGCCAGCGGTTCCTGCCGCACGTGCTGGACAAGGCCCGGCGCCTGCGCGCCTTCGCCGAGGAACGGGGGGTCGAGATCGAGATCGAGATCGACGGCGGCGTCGGAGCCGGCAACATCGCCGACGTCGCCGCCGCCGGTGTCGACACCGCCGTCGCCGGCTCCGCCGTCTTCGCCGCTCACGACCCCGCGGAAGCGATCCGCGCTCTGCGCCGCGCCGCCTCCGCATCCACTGCTTCCGTCTCGAGAGCCTCTGACGTATGACCCGATCCGTCCGCCTGACGACCATCCTCGCTGTTCTCGTCCTCGTCGTCGCCTGCGGCGACCGCAACGATCCGATCCTGCGGCTCTCCTCCGAGGAGGCCTACACGCAAGGAAAAGCGCTGTTCGACGACGGCAAATACAACCAGGCCCGTCGCTACCTCGTGCACGCTTTCGAGGTGGAGCCGAATTCGCGTCTGGGGCGCGAGGCCCTCCTGCTTGCCGCGGACGCGTTCTATTCCCAGGGCAACGACGAGAACTACATCAAGTGTGAAGCGAAGTATCGGGACTTTCTGAACCGCTTCCCGACCTCCGAGCGGGCCGCCTACGCGCAATTCCGCATCGGGCTGTGTCTGGCGGCGCGTGCCGAGCGGCCGGATCGCGACCAGTCGATCACCACCACGGCGATCGCCGCGTTCGAAGAGCTGCTGCGTCTCTATCCCGGCAGCGAGTACGTGCCGGAGGCGCGTCAGCAGATCGTCGAGATGACCGATCGGCTGGCCGAGCACGAGCTGGTGGTCGGCACGTTCTACAACCGCTTCGGGCGCCGCGGCATCTGCCAGGCCTCGATTGGCCGCCTCGAGTACCTGAAGGAAGAGTTCCCGCGGTTCTCGCGCATGGACGAGGCGCTCTATCAGCTGTCGATCGGCTACGAGCGCTGCCGACGCTTCGCTGATGCAGCCGAGGCGCTCAGCGACCTCGAGCGCCGCTTCCCCGAAAGCCTGCGGCTCGAGGAAGCCCGAGAGCGTCTGCCGGAGCTCCAGGATTTTGCCCGCCAGGCCGAGGCCCTCAAGGCGCAGGCAGAAGCCGCTGCGCAGGCAGCCGAAGAGGCCCAAGACGCTGACGAGGAGCCAGACGCACCGGAAGAAGATGAGGCCGCCGGAGGCCCGGCGTGACCGCTGTCTGGAGCCGAAGTTCACTCGTCGCGCTGACGACGGCCGGGCTCCTTGTCTGCAGCGGCTGCGCCAGCCTGCCGAGCTCCGGCGACGACCCACAAGGCGCCGAGATCACCCGCCTGGAGCGGGAGAACCTCGAGCTGCGGCGCGAGCTGCGCATGCGGGAAGTGGAGATGGCTCGTCTCGAGCAGCGCCTTGCCGGGGAGCCGACCGCTCGCGACGTGCCGGCATCACCGGCGGTGCCTGCGGAGCCGATCGTGGACGACACCGCTCGCCCCGTCCCGGTCGGTGGCAGCGTCGAAGAGCTCGACGTCACGCCGCCGCGGATCGAGCGCGTGACACCGCCGCCCGAGGACAGACCCGCGGACATCGCGGCGCCCACGACGCCGACATCGACGGAGCCGATTCCCGACGCTTGGCGGGCGCTCGACGACGTCGCCCTCTATGACGAGGCCTATGCCCTCTTCCATCGCCAGCAATACGCGCAGGCCGAGCGCGCCTTCGCCCACTACCTCGAGCGCGCGCCTGAGAGCGAGCTGGCCGACAACGCGCAATTCTGGATCGGTGAGACACGCTGGGCACGCGGCGACGACGCCGGCGCGCTCGACGCGTTCATGCAGACCGTCGAGCGCTTCCCGCGAGGCAACAAGGTCGTCCACGCGCTGCTCAAGGCGGGCCAGACCCTCGAGCGCATGGGCCGCCGCGACGAGGCGGTCGAGACGTATCGCGAAGTTCTGCGTCTCAAGCCGGACAGCGCCGCGGCGTTGACCGCTCAGGAGCGCCTGGATGCCCTCGGCGCGCCCGCGCCCTGAACCGCCCCGGCAGCCCTAAACGGCGATAAAGAAAGCCGTTGCCGCCTTGACACCGATCGGCGGCCGGGATAGCTTGCCACAGAGACATCGCCTGGAAGTATAGTCAGTCGTCTATGAATGCTCCTCGGCCCCGTGCCGTCGACCCGCCGCTCGGCGCGGACTCGTTGCGATCGCTTCCCAACGATCGACCGCGGCCGCTGCATCGATTCCGCGCGGCGAGCGCCGTCGGAGGTGAAGTCATGACCAGAATCGCCGCGTGCTGCCTCGTTGCTGCGCTCGCCGTCGTCGCGCTGTCGCCCAGCGCCCTGGCCGACGGCCCACCGCCTCGGGACCTTCGTCTCGAGGGCGACCACTGGACCGCTTGGGATCCACCAACACCGCCGGAAGGAGCCAACGTCTACGTCATTGCTCCTGGCGACACGCTCTGGGATCTCGCGGCGCGCCTGCTGGGCGATCCGTACCTCTGGCCCCAGATCTGGGAACAGAATCGCTACATCCTCGATGCGCATTGGATTTACCCGGGCGACCCGTTGCTGCTCGGGCCTGCGGTCGGCGGCGCGGTGGTCGGTGAAGCCGGCGTGGCCGGCGACCCGATCGATCAAGCGGATCTCGAAGATCCGGCGAGCGCTGACGATCCGTTCGGCTCGATCTTCGAAGATGGCCAGGATAGCGACGATTTCGATCCGGCATTCGCCGGCCCAGGCATGAGCGACGGACCCGTTCCGCTCGGCTCGGAGTCCGACATTTACTGCAGCGGCTACGTCGGCGGACTCGAGGAAGAGTTCCCGTTCTCGATCGCTGCCTCTGAATACGAGTTCCTGAGCCCCGAGCTCGATCCGCAGCGCGACTCGGAGCTCAAAGGCCTGTACGGACGGGCAGCGACGGCCAAATACGGACTGTCGACAAGCGACATCATCTACCTCGACGGTGGGCGGGCCGACGGCCTCGCCGCCGGCGAGCTCTTGACCGTCATCGAGCCCGGCGAACTGATCGAGCATCCGACCCGCGGCGATGTCCTTGGCCGCTACTACGACTACAAAGCCCGGGTCCGAGTTCTGTCGGTGCAGGAAGAGACGGCGATTGCCGAGATCGTCGCCGCTTGCGATCCGGTCACCGTCGGCTCGATGCTCCGCCTCTTCGAGCCCGAGCCCGTGCCCTTGCGGCGGCGGACGCCAATGCGGCCCCTGAACTTCCCGGCCGAGGCGACCGAGCTGGAAGGCGCACCCTCGATCGTCTACTCGGTGGACGGCCTGGTGACACTCGGCAGCGGCTATTTGGTCTTCATCGACCAAGGTGAGGCGCAGGACGTCCTGCCGGGTGATGTCTTCACCATCTACCGGCCGACGAGCGACAACTTGCCGCCGATCGTGCTGGGCGAGCTTGGCATTCTCTCGGTGCAAGAGAACTCGGCGCTCGCCAACATCCTCGAGTCGCGCTACTCGATCTATATCGGCGATCTGGCGCTGATCAAGTAGCGACCGCGGGCCGCGGCCGACCAGCGACGGGGCGGGCGAGGTCCTCTCGCTAGATTCATCGGCCCCTTCGATCGGCGTGATATTCTGAGCTTTTCCCGCGAGCGAGCACGGCATGCAGCGAACAAGTCTTCGGCATCACCTCGACCACATCGTCGACGAGCTGGTCCGTCAAGGTGTCACTTTGGCGCAGGCGCGCCAGGAATTCGAACGCCAGTTCATCACTGCGTCGATTCGTAACAACGATGGCAACCTCGGACGATCCGCCAAGGATCTTGGCGTGCATCGCAATACGCTGCGCAACAAGGTCACGCACCTCGGCATCCGAACCGAAGACTGCTTGACTCGATCGAACGGCACTAAGCGCTGACGAAGCCTCGTTCCGAACGCAGCCCAGCGCACGCAAGCGTCTGATTCGCAGGCGGTTGGCGGCTCGAGACAAAGGCCAGCTTCGACTCGCTCATGGTCGGATCCGCGGCCCGTTTCAGTGCGTTTGGCGGCCGCCAGGTGACGTGCTCGCCGCCGCCCTCTCCGCGACGAGACCCGTCGAAGACGAGGTCGCTCCAATGACTTTGGAATAGAACCGCCGGCCCGGGCGTTGGCTGGCACATCGTTCGCTAAAGAACACCGCGCGACGACGGCGGGCCCTCGACGGCCCCAATCCCTTCCACGAGCCTCCGGCTCCCCGCGTCGTCGCCTCGCCCGCAATCGGGCCTTTTTCCAACACGTCAGACGATTCCGGCTCTCCGCACGACGGAGGAGCCTTGCATTGAGAGGTCGACATCATGCCGACTGAGCGATTCCTATTGCTTCCAACGTCCGCGCGTCGCCGAAGATCCCGGCTGCCAGCCGCGACGCTTCTTTTCTTCCTCATCCTCCTTCTGACACCGAACGCATCGTCCGTCGGTGGCCTCGGGGAGGTTCGCACCGCCGCCGAGGCTTCGGATCTCGACTCCGAGCTGGTCGAGGGTCTGAACTCTTGGCTCGAGGAAGAAGCGGTCGTCGACGTCCCGCGCCGCATGCGTGAGCGTGCGCGGAGTTTCGAGGTGCTGGTCTCGTACCATGACCACGAAGCGCGGGTTGGACGGCTGGCTCAGATTCCGTTTGGCTCGGAGATCATCGAGGCTGCCCAGCGTCACGGATTGGATCCGCTGCTGGTCGCCGCGGTCGTTGAGGTCGAGTCGAGCTTCCGCCCGGCCGCGCTCTCGCATCGCGGTGCGGTCGGCCTGATGCAGGTTCTGCCGTCCACCGCGCGGGCCACTGCCGACGCGCTGCGCGATCCCCAGATCAACCTCGACCGAGGCGCGGCGTACCTGCGCCATCTCCTCGAGCGATTCGGAGGCGATCTTGAGCTGGCTCTCGCGGCCTACAACGCGGGACCAACCGCCGTGCGCCGACACGCCGGCGTCCCGCCCTACCGCGAGACGCGCAACTATGTCCACAAGGTCCTGCGCCGCTACGTCGAGCACCATCGCGACGTCTGGCACACGTCCGAGATGGCACCCTTCCTGAGCTGATTCCGGAGTTCGCTCCAGCTGATCGAACGACAAAACGCCGCGGCATGCCGCGGCGTTTCGTCGTCGTTGGGGGGGGAGGGCGGCCGGCGGCCGTCGAGCGATCAACTCTTCGTGTCGGCCTCGCCCTCGCTGCGCTCCTGAGCGGTCTCGGTCTCCCCTTCAGTCAGGGATTTCTCTTCGGTTTTGAGACCGCGTTTGAAGTTGCTGATGCCCTCGCCCAGGCCGCGGCCGAGCTGCGGCAGGCGCGACGAGCCGAAGAGGACAACGACGATCAGGAAAATGATGACCAATTCTGGAACGCCGAGACCCATGGTGTCTCCTCGCCGAGAGCGGGTAGAAGCTGACAGAGAGCGCCGAGGAGCGGTCGCAAGGCGGCGATCCGGCGCATCGGAGCTGAGCCTAGCACGCGGCCGACGTGAGGTTTGACTTGCGCCGACTCGCGGGGTTAACGTGATTTTGGACCTCCGAGGCACGATTCGACCAAGCTGCCGAATCGTCGATGACCCACGATGAGCCAAGACGACAGCCTGCAGAAGATGCTCGAAGACCTGGGCCGCGCCATGGCCGAGGCCATGACGCAATCCGAAGACGTCGGCGCTGTCATCCGGCGCCTGCGCGCGGACGGCTTCTCGCTCTACCTCGTGCTCGATCGACCGCGCGACGAGGCTGACTCGGACGATCGACGACGTGCCGCCCGAGAAGCGGTCGCGCGCATTGAGCAGAATTTGACCGAAGCACCGTCGCTCGATGACGATGCGGCCTCTCGGCCGATCAGCCGCAAGCTCTCGCGGCCGCAGTACCGGCTCGACAGTGCCGACACCGCGTTCCTTCGCTCGATCGGCATCGATCCGTCCCGCACCGGCCGACGTCGGCGGCGCTGAGCCTCCGGATGTCCGGCCGCCTCGGACCTCCCGCCGCGCAGGTCAATGCCAGCCCCGCCGCCACGGCGGCGGGCACAGACGAACCATCCCGGCCCAATCTGCTCGGGCTGCCGCGGGAGCGCCTGGCGAAGATTCTCTCGCCGGTGGTCGATCGACCGTTCCGTGTCGACCAGATCTATCGCGCGCTCCACGAGCGACGCGTCGAGACCTTCGACGAGATGACAGATCTCTCGAAGGCCCTGCGCGGCGAGCTCGCGACGCGCTTTCGACTGGACCGACCCGACGTCGCGCAACGGCATCTTTCGGCCGACGGGACGGAGAAGATCCTGTTCCGGCTGCACGACGGAGCGACCATCGAGGCCGTCGACATCCCCGACGGCGAGCGCCGCACGCTCTGCGTCTCGTCGCAGGCCGGCTGCGCCCTCGCCTGTCGCTTCTGCGTCACCGGCTTTTGGGGAGCCGGACGCAACCTCGGCGCCGACGAGATCGTGGCGCAGGTCGATTGGGTCGTCCGAAAGGCCGCGGCGGCTCGTGATCCGCAAGAAGACGCCCGCGGGCTGAATCTTGTGTTCATGGGCATGGGTGAGCCGCTGCTCAATCTGGAGAACGTGCGCGATGCGCTCGAGATCCTGATGGGCCAGATCTCATGGCGGCGCATCACGCTCTCCACCGCTGGGGTCATCCCGGGCATCGAAGATCTCGCAGGCTGGCCTCGCCGTCCGCGCCTGGCGATCTCGCTGCATGCACCCGACGAGGCGCGGCGAGACGAGCTGATGCCGATCAACAAGCGGTGGCCCCTGCGCGAGCTGATGCCGGTGCTCAAGCGGTTCCCGCTGACGCCCAAAGAACGCATCACGTTCGAGTACATCTTGATCGATGGCTTCAACGACGCGCCGGCCGACGCCGACCTGCTCGCGCGTTTGCTGCGCGGCGTGCGCGCCAAGGTCAACCTGATCCCGCTCAACCCGGACCCCGTGCTCGGTCCGGACATGCGGCGGTCTTCGACCCAGGCAGTCGCCGCCTTCCGCGACCGCCTGCGTTCTCTCGGCGTGCTGACGACCGTCCGCAAGCAACGCGGCGACGATGTCAGCGCCGCGTGTGGCCAGCTGCGCGCTCCTAGCCGCGATCCCCGCGGCTTCCGGCGGAGCAACTTTCGAGTCTGACGTGACTCAGCCGGGCTCGTCGGCCGGCCGGCTCCAGACGAGCGTCACGTTGCGCCCGGCATCGGCGCCCTCTCGGCGATACGAGTGAAGCAGGTCACCGCGGCCGTGGGTGCACAAGCCAACGTCCCGCACCTCGGCGACGCCTGCGCGTTCGAGCTGCCAGCGCACTGCCCGCGGGAGATCGGCGTGTGGTCGGCCGCGCGGACCGTCGCGCACGACGGCATCGCTCGACGCCGCGGCGATCTGGCTCGCGACGTCCGGCCCGACCTCATACGCTTGCGCTGAGATCGCCGGGCCGACCCAGGCGATGAGCGGCGGGCGATCGAAGCGCGAGACCGCGGCGGCAACAATCCCGCCGACGATCCCACGCCAACCGGCGTGCACCGCAGCAACGCCCCCTGCGCCGGCGAGGAGGACCGGGACACAATCGGCGGTGACGACGGCGAGCGCCAGATCGTGCAGATCGGTGATCAGAGCGTCTCCCGGGCCGGCGAGTCCGGGCAGCGCCTCGAGTACGTCGCTCGAGTGGGTTTGTCGGAGCCACGACACCTGCTCCGGAGACTCGTCGCCCGCCGCTGCGATCTGATCACGAGCCGCCGCAGGGGTCTCGGGGCCTTTGCCGAAGAACGTCACATGGACGTCGCGCCCTCCGCTGCGGTCGGATCCATCGCCGGTCAGCCGAGCGCGATCGCGATGCTGCCAGGCCATTACTCCTCCTTGAGGCGATCAAGTCACGGCCCCAATCGATCGCGGGCCAATGGGTCGGGGGCCGATCGGTCGCGGGCTGGTCAACCGGCGTCGATCCTAGCCCGATGCCGGCTCGGGATCGCCGTCGCGGCGCTAGAATTGGCAGGCTCGCAACACCGCGCGCCCCCAAGATGATGATCGCGTTTCAAGACGTCACAAAGCGCTATCCGAGCGGACAGCTCGGGCTCGACGACGTGACCCTTGAAATCCCCAAAGGGCAGCTCGTCTTCCTCACCGGCGCGTCAGGCGCAGGGAAGACCACGTTCCTCAAGCTCATCTACCGCGAAGAGATGGCGACCGACGGCTACGTGCTGGTCAACGGGCGCAACGTCTCCTCGCTGCCGGCGAATAAGGTGCCTTACCTTCGGCGGACGATCGGGGTCGTCTTCCAGAGTTTCCGCTTGATCCAGCGAAAGACCGTGTTCGAGAACGTCAGCTACCTGCCGCGCATCCTCGGCCTCGACGCCAAAGCGCAGAAGAAGCTCGCCGTCGAGACTCTGCGCCGCGTCGGCCTAGCGCATCGGCTCAACGCGTTCCCGATGCAGCTCTCGGGCGGCGAGCAGCAGCGCGTGGCAATCGCGCGAGCCTTGATCAACCAGCCGGACATCCTGCTCGCCGACGAGCCGACCGGCAACCTCGATCCCGAACTATCGGAAGACATCCTGCGACTCTTCCTCGAGATCCACGTTCAAGGAACGACCGTCATCTTCGCGACGCACGATCGGGCGTTGATCGAGCGCGTCGGGCGGCGGGTGCTGACGCTCGAGAACGGCCGACTGGCCGACGATCGAACCCTGCAGGGGGAAATGGCATCGGCCCCGATCGCCTCCGATCGCACAGCCTTCCGTGCCGACGAGGCGCCGTTGCCCCCGTGACGCTGCTCCAGGCCCTCGCGTACTTCTCCCGGGAAGCGACTCTCAACCTGCTCCGCGGCTGGAAGGTGAGCCTGCTGGCGGTGCTGACGATCGCCGTGAGTCTCTTCTTGATCGGTCTCTTCCTGCTCGTCGGCGGCAACGCACGATCGGTGGTTGAAGGCTGGAGAGCAGAGAGTCGGGTGGTTCTCTACCTCGAGACCGGGACCAGCACCGAGAGGGTGGCGGCGCTGCAGGCGCGCCTCGACGCCGAGCCGTGGACCGCGCGCACTGAGATCGTGACACCCGCGGAGGCGAGCAGTCGGTTCCGGCAGGCGTTTCCGAGCCTTTCGGGCCTGCTCGATGGCTGGGGCGAGGAGCCCCTGCCGACGTCGATCGAGATCGAGCCCGCCGTCGGCATCGCGTCGTCCCGCGTCG
>JBCBCF010000016.1:0-29385 GCA_038530905.1 Acidobacteriota bacterium | reverse complement strand
GCGCCGTCGTCGCCAGCGCGAGACGCTTCTCTTGACGCAATGGCGTCCGCTCGAGACGCGCCACGACATGGCCGTAGACCACCGGCACGAAGAGCAACGCGAGGATGGCGGAGCCGGCGACGCCTCCGGCCATGACGATCGCCAACGAGGGCCAGAAGTCACCGCCGACGAAAAGAAGCAGCGGCAGAAAGCCACCGATGGTGGTCAGAGTGGTGGCCACGATATGGCGGGTCGACGCTGCCGCCCGCTGCGCGATGCGCTCGAGATCGCCACGCCGCGCCGCCGCGTCGCTGCGAATCGACGCCAGCACCACAATGCTGTTGTTGAAGGCCAATCCGACCAGTCCGAGCGTGCCGAGGATCGTATTGAAGCTGATCGGCAGGCCGAGGAGCCGCGTGCCAATCAGCCCGGGGCCGACCGAGAGCCCGGCGACCACCAACAGCAGCGCGGCCAGAGCCACACTGCGGAACGTCAGCACGAGAATTGCGACCGTCAGCGTTCCCAAGAGCGGCGCGTAGAGCGCCAGGTTGCCCTTCGCCGTCGCATCTTGCTCGACCGCGCCGCCGAGCTCCAGGCGGTAGCCCGACGGCAACGCGAAGCCCTCCTGCTCAAGGTTCTCGACGACATTCGAGGCGACATCGATCGGCAGCGCGCCGGGACGTGTGAAGCCGCCGAGGGTGTTCACACGCTCCCGATCGAGGCGGGTGATGGCGCCGAGCTGTGGCTCCAGCTCGAAACGGGCCACGGCCTCCAGCGGCAGGCGCTCGCCGCCAGCCGCCACCAGCGGCAGCGCGGCGAGAGCTGCTCGATCAGCGCGCACGTCCGACGCCACCTGCACGCGGACAGGCAGACGCGCCAATCCTTCGAGTACCGAGCCACCGACCGTCCCCTCGAGACGGCCACCGACCTGACCGGCAACGTCGCCCAGCGTCAGCCCGGCCAGCCGGGCAGCGTCTTCGTCGGCGTCGATCCACAGCTTCGGCACGCCCGAGGTCAGACTCGATCGCGTGTGCAGCACATCAGGATGCTGCTGCAGCGTCAGCCGCGCCCGCTCTCCGAGGGTGCGCAACGTGCCGAGGTCCGGACCGGTGATGCGCAGCTCGACGTCGGCATCGAGGGCCGGCCCCTGCGCGAACTGGCGGAGCACGATCCGCGCCTGCGGGAACCGGGCGTCCAGCCGCTCCTGCAACGGACCGAGGAGGGCCTTCGTGGCGCTGGGGTCGCGGGTCGACACGATGGCGTGCGCTGCATTCGACGCGCCATCTTGCCCTTCCACCAGGTTGTAGAAGACGCTCGGGAAGCTGCCGCCGATTCGCCAATCCACGCGTTCGACCCCATCGTGAGCCAGGAGCTCCCGGTCGATCACCTCGGTCAGCTCAACGGTCGTTGCGAGGGCCGCGGCGTCGCCGAGCCACAGCCGAAGCTCGAAGAGATCCCGGTCCACCGGCGGGAAGAACTCGCTGCCCAACGTTCGCGCCGAAAGGAAACCCGCGATCGGCAGGAAGAGCGCCACGACGACGGCGATCAGCGGACGACGCTGCGCCCCAAGCAGGCCGCGGCCGACGACACGATCGACCGCCGAGCCTCGCCGCACGGCGACGCTTCGGCGACGCAGCATCCGACCGGCGAGCGCCGCGACCACCGTCATCGACAGCAGGTACGAGGCGGCCAGCGCCCAGATGACGCTCTCGCCGATGGTGCCGACGAAATCGCCCGCACTGCCCGGCAGCAGAAGGATCGGCGAAAAGGCCAGAATCGTCGTGGCGGTCGACGCCAGGAGGGGCAGCGCGAGGTGACGCACGGCGCCATCGACCGCTGCGAGCGGACGGGCGCCGGCGCTTCGCCGTTGAGCGACGTCGTCAGCGACCACGATGGCATTGTCGATCAGCAGCCCAAGGGCGATGATGAGCCCGAAGATCGACATCTGGTGCAGCGCCTCACCCGACGCCAGAAGGCCGAAGAGCACCGCGGCGACGACCAACGGCAGGGCCGAACCGATCACCAGTGCCAGGCGCCAACCCATGGCGACGAGCACCACCAAGAGGACGACACCGGCGCCGGCGAGCAGATTGCCGCCCAGCTCGCGCAGGCGCGCCGTCGTATAGCGCTCCTGTTCGAACACCGGCCGAAACACGATGCCGGTCCCGGCGCCCCGCTGCATCGCGGCGACCACGGCGCCCGCGCGCTCTGACCAACGAGCGATCTGGCCGGACTCCATGCGCGCGGCCACCAGCACCGCCGTCCGGCCGTCGATGCGCACTCGGTCGCTGGCCGGCGTGCGCACGCCGCGCGTCACGGAGGCGACATCGCCGACCCGGGTCAAAGCCGCCGCGCCGTCACCGACCGGCACCGCGGCGACGCGGGCCACGTCGTCGAACGCCCCCCGCACCTCAAGCGCCAGATCCGCCGATCCCCGCAGCAGACCCGCCGGCCGCTTGACGTCGGCGGCGGCGAGTGCTGCAGCCACCGAACCGGTCGGCAGACCCAGCTCGGCGAGGCGATCGGCGTCAGCCGTCACCACGATCTCTTCGGCGGCCTCGCCGTAGATCCTCACCAACTCCGTGCCCTCGACTTCGCGGAGACGATCGGCGAGATCCTCTGCGAGGCGCCCGAGCACGCCGAGCGATACCGCGTGTCCGTCATCGGCATGCAGCGCCACGATCAGGGTGAACGCCGCCGGATCGCGCTCGTAGTCAACCTCGGTCGGCAGCGCCTCCGGCGGCAGATCCGCCGCCGCTCCAGCGAGCGCGTCGCGGATCTCCGACACCGCTTTCCGCGCCGCGTCGTCATCGAGATCGGCGGCGAGTTTCATGCGCACGACCGACAGGCCGTCCCGCGACGTCGACTCGAGACTCGAGATCTGTTCGATCTCGGCAAGGGCGTCCTCGAGCACCTCGGTGACTAGGGCCTCGACCCGTTCAGCCGAGGCGCCGGGAACGGGCGTCAAGGCGAGGGGATCCCGATTGACGATGCGCGGATCCTCGAGCTGCGGGAGCCCAATCCAGGCCAAGACACCCGCGACGGCGACCACGCCGAGGGTGGCACCGAGCAGATGGCCGTTGCGATAAAAGAGCGTCGTCCACGCTCGCTCCGCACTCACCGTGCACCACCCATGGAGGCCTCGGGCTGAGAAGAGCTCGGGGCCGGGCCGATTTCAACGTCGAGTCCCGGCACCAAGCGGTGGACGCCCGCCGCAACCACTCGATCGCCTTCGGCGAATGGCCCACGCACCCAGGCCGCCTCGGCCGTGGCGTGGACCACCTCGACCTGCCGTCGCTCGACCGCCGCGACGTCGCCGATCTCGCCTCGGACGACCGCCACCGCCCACAGCCCGCGACGGCCTTCGGTCAACGCGCCGAGCGGCAGCCGGCGTCCGCGATCGGCGTCCGGTGCCTGCGTCTCGAAATAGGCCAGGTCGCCAACCTGCACGCCAGCTGGCCAGGCCGTCGCCTCGAGCGCGACCACTACGTCGACCGTCCGCGTGGCCCGTTCGCGCCGCGGCGCGACCGACCGCACCCGCGCCGCGTGGAGACCACCTTCGATCTCGATGTCGACCTGCGCACCCGGTTCGAGTCGCGTCGCGGTCTCCGAAGGCAGGCCGAAGCGAACGTCTGGGGCCCGATCTTCGAGGAGATCCAGCACCGGCTCGCCGGCCGCCAGGACCTGGCCCTCGTCAGCGAGCCGTCGGGCGATCCGAGCGTCGAACGGCGCACGCAGAGACGACTTGTCGAGCTGCACATCGACCGCATCGACGGCGGCGCGTGCCCGCGCGAGGGCAGCCTGCGCCGCTCCGCGCCCGCGCTCGGCCTCATCGAGAGCCTGCGGCGACACAGCATCGAGGCGGCGGGCCTCGACGTGGCGATCGGCGGTCGCCTCGGCGAGCGCCAGATCGGCTTGCGCCTCAGCGACAACGGCGACCAGCTCTGCCCGCTGCGCTTGAAGAAGCTCGCGGTCGAGCCGGGCGATGATCGCCCCACGACGCACCCGCTCGCCCTCGTCGACCGAGACATCCACCAGCCGTCCCGACAGCTCGAAGCCGACGGTGCTCGCGCGCCTGGCCTCGACCCGCCCGGCGGAGCGACGGAGGACCGTCGCCGGCACCTCAGCCGGCACCGGCAACGTCGCGACGCGAAGGCGGGTGGCCTCAGCCTCGGACTCCTGGACCGGGCGATCGGTGGCGCGCGCGACCCACACCAACACGAGAATGAGGGCGACAAGCGCGGCCGCGGTTCCGAGGGAGCGACTCACGAAGGAGCGCGGCGGCGAGGCGCTCGCTTCGGACGGAGGTGTCGGGCTGGAAGGCGGTGAGGCGACGGACATGGCGGCTCTCCTGAGACGGTTGGAAGACTCCTTCGGCACGGCTTTCGTGCAATTACACGAGATGGATTCTGAACCGGTGGTTCGAAGCTGAAGCGAAGGAAGAAGATGGATCGAGAGCCTCGGTCAGCGGGCCGCCACAAGATCGGCGGCATCCAGGCGTCGAAGCTGTCGCAACAGCGCCGTCGTTTCCTCCGCCCCCAGCTGCGCGTCCAGCTCCGCCTGGGCGGCGCGCCAGCGCGGCGCCGCTTGCGCGAGCAGCTGTCGGCCGGCGGCGGTCAGCTCGACGGTGCGGGCACGATGACGGCCTTCCGCCGACAGTGTGACGAGGGCGCGGCGCTCCAGCGGACCCAGGTTTCGGCTGAAGGTCGATCGATCCATGCCGAGTCGATCGGCTAGCTCGACCAACGAGAGACGGCCCTGTGACTTTGCCACCGCGACCAGCATCGTGAGCTGAGTGATCTTGAGATCGATGCCGTCGAGCGCCCGATCGTAGGCCCGCGTCACCACCCGTGCCGCCTGACGCAAATGGAAGCAAGCGCAGCTGGACGCGATCTCGGACGCCATGGTCTCTAGCTCAGCATCGGAAATCCGGCGCGGACCCTCCGTGCCGAGCGCAGGCGCGGGAGGAGAGTCGAGCCGCGTGTCGACGTCCATCTCAGACGCCGCGTCCAGCGTCACCACATCAGCCGGCCCGAGTTTGGAGTTCGGCTGGCGACGGGAAGGCGACGGAGGAGACGCAGTCTCGGACGGGGCGCGGCGCATTGTTTCGTGAGTCTACACGAGAGAAGAGTTCCGAGCGAGGCTCCGACGATCGCTCTGGTATCGTCCTCAAGCGGCCCGGCCGCGCCTTTCCCATGATTCGACGCCAGACACAGGGCTCCGTCGTCTGCCCGAGCTGCGGGCGCCTCGCCGGCGTTCTCGACCGGCGATGCTTCTCGTGCGGCCGACCGCATCCCGGCCTCTTCGGGTATGCACCACTCTTGGCTCGCTTCGGCGCTCAAGGCGGCATCGGCAACGTCATCCTGTGGGGCTGCGGCCTGGTCTTCATCGTCAGCCTGCTCGTCGACGTGCAGAACGTGACGATGGACTTCCCGTTTGGGCTCTTGGGACCGAGCCTGAAAGGCGGCTTCCTCCTCGGTTCGAGCGGCGCCTGGCCGGTCTTCGTCTACGGACGATGGTGGACTCCGCTGTCCGCCGGTTGGCTGCACGGCGGCCTCATCCACCTGGTCTTCAACCTCGCCTTCTTGGTGCGGTTCCTGCCGATGATGGAAAAGGTCCTGGGCGTCGGACGCACGCTCTTGGTGTACACCGCCGGGTCAGTCGGCGGCTTCTTCCTCTCCAGCTTCATGGGCCGGATCACCGACCCGCGCCTTGGCCCGCCGCAGATTCAGCTTCCCGACATGCTGGCGGGCGCGCAATTCACCCTCGGCGCATCGGCCGCGCTCTCCGGCGTCGTCGGCGGGCTCCTGTACTACGCGCAGAAGACGGGACAGCGGCAGTGGACACAGTCGATCGGCCAGATGGCCATCTTCCTGCTGCTTTTTGGGCTGCTGATCGGCGGCATCGACAATTGGGCGCATCTCGGCGGCTTCGCCGCCGGCTATGGTGCGACGGCGCTGCTGCGGCCCCTCCACGACGAGTCTCCTGTTCACGTCGCCGCCGGCCTCGGCTGTTTGCTGCTGTCCGCCCTGGCGATCGCCGCCTCCATCGTCTTCGGTCTCCAGCACCTCTGAGGCGCGTTCTCGACTCGCGCTCAACCGGCCCATGACCGACGCCTCCACACCCTCAGGACTCACCCTCGGCGGCCTCGAGGAGCGCCTGGAGTCGACGCCGCTCGACGGCGAGGCCCTCCTGCGCTTCGGGCGTCATCTGGTGCTGCCCGAGGTCGGACTCGAAGGGCAACGCCGGCTGGCGGCGGCACGCGTGCTGCTGATCGGCGTCGGCGGCCTTGGTTCGCCGGCCGCGCTGTATCTAGCGGCGGCGGGCGTCGGCACGCTGGGCCTGGTCGAGGACGATGTCGTCGACCGCACGAATCTTCAGCGACAGATTCTCTACGCCGATGAGGACGTCGGGCGTCCGAAAATCGAGGTCGCGGCCCGTCGACTGCGGGCGCTCCATCCGCAGGTCAACGTGATTGAGCACGCCGAGCGGCTGTCGGCGGCCAACGCCCTCGAGCTGATCACCGCCTACGATCTGGTGGTGGACGGCAGCGACAACTTCCCGACTCGATATCTGGTCAACGATGCCTGCCTCCTCGCCGGCCGACCGGACGTGTGGGGCGCCGTCCTGCGGTTCGACGGCCAGGTCTCCGTTTTCGCAACCGATGACGGCCCCTGCTATCGTTGTCTCTTCCCCGAGCCGCCACCGCCAGGCAGCGTTCCCTCGTGCGCCGAAGGCGGGGTGCTCGGCGTGCTCCCGGGCGTCGTCGGCGCGCTCCAGGCGACCGAAGCGATCAAGTTGATCCTCGGCCAGGGCGAGTCTCTGATCGGTCGCTTCCTCACCTTCGACGCGCTGCGTTTGCGCTTTCGCGAGCTGCGTCTGGAGCGCGATTCGACCTGCCCGGCATGCGCTCCCGCGGCGCGCTCGTGGCTGACCGACACCATCGCAGCCAGCGCGAAGTCGGCGACCGAGGCTCCGTGTTGCGCGACGCCGAACAGCCAACCGATCGCTGCCCATCGAACCCGATCCGACGAACCAACCTCCGCCGAGGCCCCGACGCTGTCCAATGAACCGACTCCCGACGCCACCGACCACCCGATGACAACATCGGCACCTCTCGAGATTTCGGTCGAGACGCTGCGCACCTGGCTCGACGGCGAGGAACCGCCTGTCCTGGTCGACGTCCGGGAAACGCACGAGCTCGCGGTCGCGCGCATCGAGGGAACGGTCCACATTCCGCTGGGCGAGCTTCCTGCACGCGTCGAGGAGCTGCCGAACGATCGCTCGCTGGTCGTCCATTGTCATCACGGTGGGCGTTCGGCGCAGGCGGTGGCGATCCTTCGCGCTCGGGGCCGCGAACGCTCGACCAATCTCGCTGGCGGCATCGATGCCTGGAGCCTGCAGATCGATCCGAGCGTCCCGCGCTATTGAGTTCGGTGTCGGCATGACGTCAGCGACGGCGAGCGCCGGCACCTTCCGACCGCGGTTCGACGCCCATGGAGACCGGCCAAGGTGACTCGAACGGCACAAGCCCCCCGGCTCCGACCTGCTCCAGACCCGAGCGACGGCGATCTTGTGGCGCGGGTCGCAGACGGCGATGAAACCGCGCTCGGCCGTCTGCACGATCGCCACGCCTCCCTGCTGACGGCGCTCGTGCGGCGGATGATCAGTGACCCGTCTGATGCCGAGGACATCGTTCAAGAGGCGTTTCTCCAGGTCTGGCACCAAGCACCCCGCTACGATCGAAGCAAGGCGTCCGTCCCGACCTGGTTGGTGCTGATCGCCCGCAGCCGGGCGATCGATCGTCTCCGCAGCGAACGGGTCAAGAGCCGCACGCTCAACGATTTTGGTCAGCAGCGAGGGGCCACCCATACATCCCCCGAGGGGGCGCGCACCGTATTGGAAGAGCAGCGGCGGTCGCGCCTGCGCAATGAGTTGGGCAAGCTGCCCGACGAGCAGCGCCAGGTTCTGGAGCTCGCGTTTTTCAACGGTCTGACGCAGAGTCAGATCGCGGGCTCGACCGGAATCCCGCTCGGCACGGTGAAGACCCGGACCCTGCTCGCAATGAAAAAATTACGCGCCGCGCTCACCGACGAGATTCGCGACTTCCTTTGAGGCCGCGCGGCACCCACGGAATCTTCTTCCCATGACCCACGACCCAACGACTCCCTCCAACGATCCGCCGGCGGCGGACGACCACGATCTCGCGACGCTCGACGCCGAGGCCGCAGCGAGCGCGGCGCTCGACCTTCTCGATGGCGCCCTCGATCTCGAAGCTCTCCACGCCGACGCGATGGATCCAGAAACCGCCGCCCACGTGGCCGCCTGCTGTGCGCTCGCGCACGAGCTCGAGCCGGTCGCCCCGGCACCCCACGCGCGCGAGCGGCTGCTCGCTGCGGCCATCGCGAGCCGACGCACGGAGCCGACGTCGGTCGCGCCCTTCCGCGCTGCCAACACCGGAGCCAAGCAGCCATCGAACCGACGCTTCGGCGCGCTCGAGCTGGCGCTCGCGGCCGGCCTCGCGGCCCTCTGCTTCGGCCTCGGCGTCTTCGTCGCACCGCAGCTGGCTCCGCAGCCGAACGCGCCGAGCGTCGTCGCCTCGGTGGATGAGGCCACCTCGGCGAATGAGGCCACCTCGGCGGATGAGACCGCCGCGGCGGACAGGAGCGATTCGGCGGAGGAAGCGGTCTCGGCAAACGAGGCCGACGTTGGCGCGACGGAGCGCATCGCCGAGCTGGAGGCGGATCTCGACGTCACCCGCCGGCGCCTTAAGATGGTGACCACCATCGCCCGGCAGGCCTACCCGATGCAGGCGCAGCCGGCGCGCGCCACGGCGGCCTCGGCAGACGGCATCGTCTACGTCTGCGGTGCCCACCAACGTTGGTATCTCGCGCTGAGCGCCATGCCGCCCGCCGATGCACATCACGAGTACCGCGTCTGGTTCCTCACCGACGACGGCACGGTCGAAGGCGGCACCATCGAGGTCGACCAGAGCGGCACCGCCGGGCTCGACGCCACGTCGATGCCACGCGGCACGCGCGGGTTCGCGGTCACGCTGGAGCCGATCGAGCCGGGAGTGTCCCGCGCGGCGTTCGACGATCGGATCGTGCTCCGCAGCCGACCGCCCGTGCGTCTCTGACCCACGACCGGCGACTCTAGAACTTCGGACCGCGCGGTTGCGCCGACTCGCGGGGCGGCGTAGATTTCTGCTTCGTGACCCTTCTGGCGGCCCTTCTCCTCGGCGCGCTCGCCCTCCGGCAGAGCTTCGATTGGCTGGTGAGCTGGCTCAATCTCGGCGCGCTCGATCCGCAGGTTCCTGAACGCCTGCGCGCGGTCACCGATGCCGACGCATATCGCCGATCGCAGGACTACACCCGCGAACGCACCCTCTTCGGTTACGTCGCCGGTGCGGCCGAGCTGATCGCCCTCGTCGCGTTCTGGTTCGCTGGCGGCTTCGGACGGCTCGACGCCTGGCTGCGCACCACGGAGTGGAGCGAGCTGGCGATCGGCCTGGCGTTCCTCGGCGTTCTGCTGCTCGCGCGGACGCTTTTCGAGCTGCCGTTTGCGGCCTACTCGACCTTCGTCCTCGAGAAGCGCTTTGGCTTCAACCGCACCTCACCGCGGACGTTTGCCCTCGACGTCGGCAAGAGCCTGCTCCTGACCGCGGTTCTCTTCGGCCCGCTCGTCGCTTTCCTGCTGGCCCTCTTCCAAGCGCTCGGGCCCGCCGGCTGGATGATCGCCTGGCCGGCCGCCGCCGGCCTGCTGGTGATCATCGATCTGATCTACCCGGTGTGGATCTTGCCGCTCTTTCACCGCCTCACGCCGCTGCCCGATGGTGCGCTGCGGTCGGCGATCGAGCGGGCCGCGAGCGACCTCGGCTTCGCGCTCGACGGTCTCGCGGTCATCGACGCATCCCGACGCTCGACCCGCTCCAACGCCTTCGTCATCGGGCTCGGTCGACGACGACGGATCGTTCTTTCCGACACGCTGATCCAACGCCACGATCTTCCGGAGCTGGTCGCGATCGTGGCGCACGAGATCGGCCACGCCCGCCGTCGCCACCTGCCCAAACTGCTGGCTCTGTCGATCGCCAAAGCCGGCCTGGTGGTCGGCGCTTTCGCTCTTGCCCTCGACGCGCTAGCCCTGCACGGAGCGCTCTTCGTGGCGCAGCCGTCGGTCCACGTCGCGCTGCTCGCCTTCGCCTTGCTGCTCGGGCCCTTCGAGGTGCTCCTCGACCTGCCATCGCTCGCCCTGTCTCGCCGCTTCGAGTTCGAGGCCGATCGCTTCGCCGCCGAGCGCCTCGACTCAGGGAGGGAGCTGCAGGCGGCGCTCTCAAGACTGAGCGCACAGAATCTGACCAATCTGACCCCGCACCCGCTCTTCGTCACGACGCGTTCGTCGCATCCGCCGGTGCTCGCACGGCTCGCCGCTCTCGATCGCTGGCCGGGCATGGCTGCGCCAGAGACCGTCTCTGTCGAGAACACGGCGCGCCGGCGCTCGCGCCAGACGACCGAGTTTCGGGCTTGACCTCGGAGAAAGTTCACGGAACAATGCTCAGATCCTGCGCGGACAGATTCATTGGCCCGCACTGGCCTAGTCCAGGCACCGATCCGGCCTCCGTCATCGTCGGCGGTACCGGCAGCCAGGATCAAAGACTTCGGAGGCGCGAATCGACCCCTTGACGTCGAGACGCCCTACAGATCATCGAGACCAAGGTCGCTTCAGACCACCGTCTCGACCTTCGATCACTTCGATCCGGGAGTGGCGCTCGCCGACCCGGCCCGTCCGAACTGTAAGGAGCCTTGCATGCGTTCTCGTGTTTTTCTCTTCGCCGCTCTGAGCCTGTTGCTCTGCGCGAGCGGTGCCTTCGCCCAGAACTCGCTCTCGACTTCCGGCCTGACCGGCGCGGCGGTCAGCACTCCTGAGGGCGGCTCATGCGGCGACGTCGTGATGAACCATTCGACGTCGAACGACATCGCGCCGGGCAACTCGGTCAGCTGCAACTCCTCGATGGCCCCGCCGTTCGGCCACGCTGACAACTTCTACTATCGCGCCTACAATCCCGCGGACTTCGGCGTCATGGGCGACTTCGCCGTGTGTGAAGTGGTCGTCGGTGTTGAGAGCGCGACCGGCGGCGCCGACACCACCCAGCCGATCACCGTCAACATTTACAGCGGCACCGGCTTCCCGGCCGGCTTCGTCCCGGGCACGGGCGGCATGGGCTTCACGGCGATCGGCACGATGGGCGTCACGATCAACGACGCGGACGGCCTGACGCTCGTCACCGTTCCGATCACCGGCACCGTGCCGATGGGCGAAGAGCTGATCATCGAGGTCTTCACCCCGGATGGTCAGGCCGACGGCACCTTCTTCTTCATGGGCTCGAACGCCCTTGGCCAGGCCGACGACAGCTTCCTCGCCGCCGACACCTGCGGCATCTCGGCCCCCGACACGACCGCCAGCATCGGTTTCCCGCAGATGCAGATCGTGCTCTTCGCTTCGGGTGACGAGCAGGTCGACACCGGCCTGCCGGAGACGATCTACGATCCGGCGATCCCGACCCTCGACTGGGTTGGCCTGCTGGCTCTCGTGTCGCTCCTCGGCGTCGCGGGCTTCTTCCTGCTGCGTCGTCGCTGATCTCTCCCGAGATCACCGCGGATCCGGGCAAAGCCCCGGTCCGCAAACAAAAAGGCCACCGCGTTGCGGTGGCCTTTTTGTTTGCGGACCCATCGGTCAGCGCCGGCATCGGCGCGCGCCGCAAGCGTGGTGGACGCCCTTCCGTCCTGCCTCACAGATGCGCCGAATAGGTCAGCGAGCACCCGAGGCCAGGGCCTCGCGCACCACCGCGACGGCCTCGTCCACCGCGATGCGCTCCTGCCGACGGTCGTCGCGATAGCGCAGCGTCACCGTGTCGTCGTCGGCCGTCTGTCCGTCGACGGTCAAGCAATACGGAGTGCCGATCTCGTCGTGGCGAGCATACCGACGACCGATCGCGTGCTGCGCATCGTATTTTGCGTTGATGCCAGCCTCGAAAAACCGCTCGACGATCGACCGCGCGGTCTCCGGCATCCCGTCTTTCTTCACCAACGGCAGCACGCCGACCTTGATCGGCGCAAGGCGAGGATGAAGCCGCAGCACGGTGCGTCCGCCTTTGCCATCGGCATCCGGCGGCTCTTCCGCGTACCCGTCGACCAGCAGAGCGAGGACGCCGCGCGTCGCGCCGGCCGCCGGTTCGACGACATGCGGCATATAGCGCCATCCCTTCTTGCCGGTTTCGGGATCCGTCGCTTCCGGATCGAAGTAGACGAGCTTCTTGCCAGATCCTTCGGTATGAGCCCGCAGGTCGTAGTCGGTGCGCGAGGCGATGCCCTCGAGCTCGTCCCATCCCCATGGGAAGCGATAGTCGACGTCGAAACAGCCGTCCGAGTAGTGCGCGAGCTCGTCCATTCCGTGCTGACGAAAGCGCAGGTTCTCTGCGCGCAGGTAGGTCGACCACCAGCGCATCCGCTCGCCTTTCCAATACTCGAGCCAGGTCGGCCCTTCGCCCGGTGGAACGAAATACTCCATCTCCATCTGCTCGAACTCGACCGAACGAAAAATGAAATGCTCGACGGTGATTTCGTTGCGGAAACTCTTGCCCATCTGCGCGATGCCGAAGGGCACCTTGAGGCTGGTGGACTGCAGAACATTGGCAAACTGCACGAACATCGCCTGCGCGGTCTCCGGTCGCAGATAGACCGAGGTGCCGTCGAGGGCGCGTTCTGCCGCCTCGCGCGGATCCTCGCCGTCATCCATCGCCCGCTGGACGGCGGTGACGACGTCCCCCACCGGATCGACCGGGCCATGCGAGGTCCGAAACATCAGATTGAACTGCCGCTCCTCGGCCAGGTACGGGGCTCCACAGGTCGGGCAGACATAGCCGCGGTCGCCGGCCACGGCACCCGACAGCGTCGCCTTCGAGCGCGTGAAAGTGCGATCCGGGTCGAGTGCCCCGAGCTTCTCGAGCGCCGCCTTGGCGCGCCCCTTGTCGGTCATCGTGATCGGCGCCATCGCCCCCGCCGCCAAACGTGGCGCCTTGTCGGCGCGAAAGCGCTCGCCACAGACCTTGCAGTCGACCAGCGGGTCCGAGAAGCCTGCTAGATGGCCGCTCGAACGCCACACCTGTGGATGCATGAGAATCGACGCGTCGATGCCGACGATGTCCTCGCGGCTGTGGACCATCGCGCGCCACCATTCGTTCATCAGATTGCGCTTCAGCTCGACCCCCATCGGGCCGTAGTCGTAGGCGGAGCGCAGGCCGCCATAGATTTCGGAGCTTTGGTAAACGAACCCGCGTCGCTTGGCAAGCGACACGATCTTCTGCATGACGTCATGACTCATGTCGGGTCTCGGCTGAAGAGATCGATCGAACCTTCTGTCCGGGCATTTCGGAGCCGGTTTCTACCATAGCCCACGGCCGTCGAAACCCCTCTGATTGACGCCGGAATGGCGCTCGCGTACGATCCGCCAGATGAGAATCGATTCTCACTGCCGGGCGACCGCGACTTGCGCAGTCGGCTGGCTCGCGCTTCTTCTGCTGGCCTTCGGGGAACCGACCACGGTGTCCCTGACCGAGAGCTTCGGACACTGCGAGACTGAGCACGGCACCGTCGAGAGCGGCCTCCATGGCCCGGTCGCCGAGTCGACGGACCAAGCCGAACAGGCCACCGGCTGCATTCAGCAGACGATGGCGGGCTCGCTCTGCAGCTGCCCGATGCTCGTCGGCCTCAGCAAAGGATCGATAGCGCCGCGGATCGAGATCTCGCATCGTCCGAACCTCTGCGGTCGCTCTCAGACCGTCATGCCGATCTCGGCTAACGCGGTTCCTTCCGCACCTTCACGGTCCCGAGCGCCACCGAGCACTTCTTGATCGACCTCGGCCTCGCTCTCCGGAGCAAGGCTCACTCCACTCCCCTCGCCTCGTCCCACTTCGTGACCCGCAGACCTTCGTGCGTGGGTCACGGGATTGATTTGCGGACATCCTCCGTCCGCCCTCAGGAGTTCTTCCATGTCTTTCGAGTCACCATCGAGGGCGCGCCGTTTGGCCGCCCGAAGCTTCTGGTTCGTTCTTCTCGCCCTTGGCGCATTGGCGCTCGCGGCGCCGTCCGCCGTCTTCGCGCAGGACGGCGCGTCCCCCAACGGAGCCATCTCCGGCAGCGTTGCGAGCGATGCCGGCGTGCCGATTCCGTCAGCCCGGATCGTTCTCGTCGAGCTGCGCCGATCCACTCTGTCCGACGGCTCGGGCGCTTTCCAATTCGACTCTGTTCCGGCCGGCACCTACCGTCTGCAGATCGACCGGTCCGGCAGCGGTACGGCGAGCCGAACCATCGAGGTCTCGGCTGGCCAGACCCTCGACGTCGAGGTGCGGGTCGGACTGTTCGAGCATTCCGACGAGATCGTCGTCACTGCGGCACCTCTCAGCCGCAGCAGCCTGGAGCTGGCGCAGCCGGTCGATGTCTTGACCGGCGAAGAGCTGCTCTTCCGTCGACAGGCGCGCCTCGGTGACATCCTCGACGGTTTGCCGGGCATCTCGACGACGTTCTTCGGCGCCGGCGCCTCGCGGCCGGTGATCCGCGGCCTGAGCGCAGATCGAGTCCGCGTTCTGCAGAGCGGCCTCGGGACCGGCGATGTCGCTTCACTGAGCGTCGACCATGCGGTGTCGGCGGAGCCGGCGGCGGCGGAGGCCATCGAGATTCTGCGTGGCCCCTCGACGCTGCTGTACGGCTCGAGCGCGGCGGGCGGCGTGGTCAATATCGTCGATGGCCGCATTCCGACGCTGCGCGCCGAATCCGGCGTTTCCGGCATCGTTGATCTCTCTCTGGGCACCGTCGCCGACCAACGCGCCGGCACGGTCCGCCTCGACGGCGGCAGCGGCGACTGGGCGTGGCATCTCGACGCCACGATCCTCGAGCAGGACGACTACGACATTCCCGACGAGGCCGAGGTCGACCCCGAGCCCGACGAAGAGCCGATCACCGGCGCGCTGCCGAATAGCGACGTCGAAAGCGACAGCTTCGGCGCCGGCCTGACGTACTTCATCGGAGATCGCGCGCTCATCGGCGTCTCGGTCTCGGGCTTCAACACGGAGTACGGCATTCCCGGCGGCGGCCACGGCCACGAGGAAGGCGAAGAGCACGGAGACGAAGAGGAACACGAAGGCGAAGAGCACGAAGACGAGGACGAGGACCACGACCACGAGGAAGGCGAAGAAGAAGACGAATTCGTGCGCATCGACCTCGAGCGCGAGCGCGTCGATCTGCGCGCCGAGATCTTCGGCGGCCTCGGCGCCTTCGAGGGCCTTGAGTTCCGCCTCGGCGTGGTCGACTACGAGCACGTCGAAATCGAGTTCGAGGGCGACGAGCCGGAAGTCGGCACGCGATTCTTCAACGACTCGTGGGAGGCGCGCGCGCAGGTCATTCAGCGCGAGCGCAACGGTTGGACCGGCTCGTTCGGCCTGCAGCTCGAGCAGGAAGAGGTCGAGGCGATCGGCGAGGAAGCCTTCATCCCGCCGTCCGAGGCCGACACGCTTGGACTCTTCACCTTTCAGGAGCTGAAGCGCGGCCCGGTGCGCTGGCAGTTCGGCGCCCGCTGGGAGACCTCGGACGTCGACGCCGAGGCCAGCCCGGATCGCTCCTTCGACGGCATCTCGGCCTCGGTCGGCGCGGTCTGGGACTTCGCTGATGACTGGCAGCTCGCTGCCTCGTTGTCGCGCTCGACGAAACTGCCGAACGCCGAGGAGCTGTTCGCGAACGGCGCCCATGTGGCGGTTCAGACCTTCGAGATCGGCGATCCAGACCTCGACGAGGAGGTGTCCAACAGCCTCGACTTGACCCTGCGTCGGACGGCCGATCGCTGGAGCGGCTCGCTGACGGCCTTCACCAATCGTTTCGACGACTACATCTTCCGCAACTTCACCGGTGAGGAGGAAGACGGCTTCCCGGTCATCGTCTACAGCCAGGCGGACGCCGACTTCTGGGGTTTCGAATTCGAGACTCGCTTCGAGCTGTGGCGCGCCGACGATCGGCACTTCGATCTCGAGCTGCGCGGCGATCTGGTCCGCGCCGAGTTCGATGCCGGCGGTGATCTCCCGCAGATTCCGCCGCAGCGCCTCGGTCTCGGCGTGCACTACCACGTGCCGCGCTGGCACTTCTATGCCGAGGCCATGGAGGTCGACGAGCAGGATCGGGTGGCCGAGAACGAGACCCCGACCGACGGCTACACGATGGTCAACGCCGGCGTCAGCTATCGCTGGCTGTTCGGCGGGCAGGTGATCGACATTCTGGTGCGCGGCCGCAACCTCCTCGACGAGGACGCCCGCAACCACGTGTCATTCCTGAAGGACACCGTGCCGCTGCCGGGACGGGATGTCGGGCTGTCCGTGCGCTTCAGCTTCTGACGGCGCGTTCGACAGCGATCCACTGAAAAAGGCGGACTCTCGCGAGTCCGCCTTTTCCTTTCAGTGACCGCGCTCAGCCAAACACAAAAAGGCGGACTCTCGCGAGTCCGCCTTTTCTTCATCTCAGAGCCGCGGGGTCGGCGTGGCCGCAACTTCGACGATTCCGTCGAAGCGGCTGCCGATCGTGACACCCTTCTGCGCGGCTCAGACCGCGCGCCGCATCACCAGCTGGCTTTGATGACGCCCGGCAGGTCGCCGCGCAGCGCCAGGTCGCGCAGTGCGATGCGCGACAGGCCGAACTTGCGGTAATAGCCGCGCGGGCGGCCGGTCAGCGCGCAGCGGTTGCGAACGCGGGTCGGGCTGGAGTTGCGCGGCAGCTTGCAGAGGCGCCGATAGGCCTCGTCGCGTGTCGCGTCGTCGAGCTGCGGGTTGGTGTAGATCGACTTCAGCTCGGCGCGGCGTTCCCGGTACTGTTCGACGAGCTTCTTGCGCCGCTCGTTCTTGGCAATCGCACTCTTCTTGGCCATGAATTCCTCGAATCGCCCTGGTGGGTCGATGCGTTCTCGATCGAGCGCTGAGGCCTGTGTCAGGCCGCGCCCTGCGTCATCTCAGAAAGCGGCCGCGTCGGACGAGCGAAAGGTTCACTCGCGGCGGCGGATGGTGCGACCGAATCGACGGACGGATCGTCGCGTCAGGAAGCGGTCGTTTTCAGCGCGAGGTGGCGACAGGCGCACCTCGGCCGGCCGTCGATGATACACAGGTGCTTGGCGACCTGCAACCTCCACCATCGTGGCCTGCCAAACGGTGGGATGCAGCGGCGCGCGGAACCCACAGCGCTCGGTGGTACATTTCAAGGTCTCTACAGCTCATTCCGGCTATCGAAAGAAGCGTCCCATGGCGTCGATCGTCTCTGCTCGCACGCTCGCCTTCGGCGTGCTGGCGACTTGCTGTCCGGTTCTGCTCTTGGCCTGCTGGCTTCGCGGCCTGGAGGCGCTCTTCGTCTTCCTCGTGCCGGTGGTGCCGGTCGCCCTCTGCGTCGTCGGCGCAGCGCGCCTGGACGGTTCGATCGGCCGCCTCGGCTGGGGTCTCGCCGCCCTTCTCCTCTATCTCGAGGCTTGCTTTGTCGGCATGTGGTTGGGTCGCGGCGAGGTGGCAGGCGGCCCCTGGGTGCTCGGCCTGCCCTGGCCGATGACGATTCAGTTCTACGCTCTTTTCCTGCTACCCGTGCCGCTGATGGCCAGCCTCTACGCCGCGACGTTCTCGCGCTACGGATTCAACGATGCGGAGCTGACCGACCTGCGCCGGCGATTCGGCTCCGCTGAGGAGCCGCTCCCGTGATCGCGGCGACCGCGGTTCTTTATCTCGGGCTCGTCCTGGCCGTCGGCCTGTGGGCGACGCGACGTACCAAGACCGCGCAGGATTTCTTCGTTGCCGGCAAGGATCTCGGCCTGATCGTCACGTCGTTGGCGATCATGTCGGCCATCTTCTCGGGCTTTCTCTTCATCGGCGGTCCCGGCCTGACCTATCGACTGGGAGTCGCCTCGTTCTTCATCTCCTTCTCGGTGGGCTTCACCGGCGTGATGATGAATTGGACGCTCGCCAAGCGCCTGCGCCTGCTGGCGGAAGTGCGCGAGATCTTCACCGTGCCCGACGTCGTGCTGGCTCGTTGGGGCTCACGCCGCGCGTCCGGCCTGGCAGCAATCGCCATCATCGTCGGGACGTTGGGCTACCTGGGCGCTCAGCTCCAGGCGCTCGGCGTACTGGTCGACTCGATCTTTCCGCTCGATGGCCTCTTTGGCGCCTGGAGCGCCGAGGTGGCCCTGGCGCTCGGCACGACGGTCGTCTTGCTCTACGCCGTTGCCGGCGGCATGCTCGCCGGCGTCTACACCGACGTCGTGCAGGGTCTGTTGATGATGGCAGCCGCCGGCGCCGTGTTCTGGCAGGCGCTCCGCACCGGCGGTGGTCTCGAGGCCATCACCCGTCGGCTGGCCGAGTCCGAGAGCTTCGGCCCGGAGTTTCTCGATCCACTCGGCGGCAGCCTGCCGGCCCTCGGTGCCGTGAGCTTCTTTTTTGTCTTCGCCGTCGGCTGCCTCGGTCAGCCCCAGACCCTGCACAAATTCTTCATGCTGGGCGATCCTCGCAAGCTGCGCTGGTTTCCGGCTGTGGTCGGTGGCGCGCAGGTGCTCGTAATCCTGATTTGGTTTGGGATCGGGCTGGCGGTTCCCGCCCTGGTCGTCGACGGCCGGATGGAGGCGCTGATCTCTCCCGACGAGGCGGCACCGCGCTTCCTCTTGGACTTCGTGCCGGGCGCCCTTGCCGGCCTGGTCTTCGCCGGCATCCTGGCGGCGATCATGTCCACCGCCGACTCGTTCTTGAACATCGCCTCGGCGGCACTGGTCCGCGATCTGCCGCGTGCGTTCGGACGACGCCTTGCCGACGAGCTGCGCTGGGGTCGGTGGGCGACGCTCTGGATCGCTCTCGGCGCCGTGATCTTCGCGCGCCTCTACGGTGATCTGGTGGCGCTCCTCGGCACGTTCGCCTACGGAATCTTCGGCGCCGCGCTGGCGCCTGCTCTGGTGATCGGCATGAACTCGAGGCGGGTGTCAGAGCGTGCCGCGGTCGCGTCGATGGTGGTCGGCCTGGTTTCGGCGTTTGGGCTCGAGTTTCTCCATCGGCAGGCCCTCTTGCCGGCACTGCCGAAGCCGCCACTGGCGCCGGGAGCCATGCCCGCCGCCGCCGCCCTGCTGCTGTCGTTCACCACGCTCTTCGCGGTCGCCTGGCTGGACCGTCACTCGACCAAGGCGCTGGATGACGACGTCGAGGCCGTGCTCACGATGTGAGCCGTCGCGAGCACGGCACAGAAGCCTCAGCGACCGTGGCGATGGAACGTCTTGCCGACAATCTTCCAGTCGCCATCTTGACGATAGAGCGACAGAAAGTCGGTGAACGTGTGGACGCCGTCACGCCACAGCTCGAGACGGACGACCGCTGCGTCGCCGACCGCGCCGATCACCTTCGCCTCATGCCGGATCTCCGGACGCTCGCGATTTGGATCGGCCCCTTCGATGCGTTCGACCCACTCGTCGCGGGAGAGATGAGTCACGGTCCCGTCAGGTCGCGAGATCAGCATGACGAAGCTGGGATGGAAGTGAGTGCGCACCAGGTCGGCATCGGATTCAACATGGATGCCGCGCACGTAGCCGTTCTCGACGGCGGCCAGAATCGCTGCGTCATCGCCGTCTCCGCCGCCTCCATCCATGTGGGCCCAGGCCCCCGAAGCGACGCATAGTGAAAGAAGCAAGACAGGAAGAACACGACGAAGCAAGACAAGGTCGAGCGAAGCGCGGTCGGTCATCGGACGATCTCCAAGAGTCATGAACGTGGGCGAACGGGCGACGACGCGGGCGGGCTCGACGCGCCTCGGGGAACACTACAATCATCGCATCTCTCCTGCTTTTCTTGGGAAGGCCGATCCGTGAATCCGACGTCCGCCCCCACTTCGTCCAGCTCGATGCCCGGCTGGCGGCGCGCCCTCTTGCGCGCTCGCTTCGGCATGCTCAACGTCTATCCGCCCTACGTCGGAGCCGGGATCCGGCTGCTGCACGTCTCGTCGGATCTGCTGACTTTCGACGTCGCCATGCGCATGCATCTGTGGAATCGCAACTATGTCGGTACCCACTTCGGCGGCTCGCTCTACTCGATGTGCGATCCCTTCTTCATGCTGATCCTCTTCGAGCAGCTCGGCCGCGAGCACGTGGTGTGGGACAAGGCGGCGTCGATCCGGTTTCGTCGACCGGGGCGCGGCACCGTGACCGCTCATTTCCACATTCCGGCGAGCGAAATCGAAGACATCCGGCAACGTGCCGCGGTCGAGCCGAAAGTCGAGCCGACGTTCCACACATGCGTCGTCGACGCGCGCGGTCAGGTCGTCGCCGAGGTCGAGAAGCTCTGCTACGTCCGGCGAAAGGGCGCGCGCGGGTAACCGCGAGCGCCGAGAGAGCAAGTCGAAGGCAGCGACGGTCGCGATCGAGCGTCGCGCCAGGTCGTACCCAGGAGGTCGTTCGTGGAAACTGCAGCCTTTGCCCTGCTCGCGCTCGGCATCCTCGGATTCGGCCTGATCTCGCGCCGGGTCCAAACGACGATCGTTACGGCGCCGATCGTCTTCGTTGCGTTCGGACTGGCGCTGGCGCAGCTCGACGTCCTTCATCTCGAGATCGAGCGCGAGGCGCTCAAGCTGCTCGCCGAGGTGACCCTGGCGCTGGTTCTCTTCACCGACGCGGCGCGCATGGATCTGCGCACCCTGCGTCGCCATCACGACCTGCCGCTGCGCCTGTTGGCGATCGGTCTGCCGTTGACCGTCGGCCTCGGCTGGCTGCTTGCGCTGTGGATCTTTCCGGAGCTGACCGCCTGGCAGGCGGCGATGCTGGCGGCGATTCTCGCACCGACCGATGCCGCGCTCGGACAGGCGGTGGTCTCGAGCCCACGGGTGCCGGTGCGGGTCCGTCAGGCGCTCAACGTCGAAAGCGGACTCAACGACGGCATCGCCCTGCCGCTCGTGCTGCTCTTCATGTCGGCGTGCGCCGCCGCCGTGGCCGGCGAGAGCGGCGCCGCATATTGGGGCCGGTTCGCAGCGCTACAGGTGACGCTCGGACCGCTCGTCGGCATCGCCGTCGGCTGGCTTGGCGGTCGGGCCGTCGCCGCTGCGCGAGCCCATGGCTGGATGGACGATGCGTTCGTGCGCCTCTCGTCCCTCGGCCTCGCCCTCCTGGCGTTCGCTGCGGCGGAGCTGGTGCACGGCAATGGCTTCATCGCCGCCTTCGTGGCCGGTTTGGCGCTCGGCCATACGAGTCGCGAGGTCGTCGAGGAGCTCTGCGAGTTCTCCGAGGCTGAGGGGCAGCTGCTGACGCTCTTGTTGTTCGCGGCCTTCGGCGCGGCCCTCCTGCCTGCGGCGCTCCCGCGGGTCGGCTGGCCGGCGCTCCTTTACGGCGTGCTGGCGCTGACCGTCGTGCGCATGCTGCCGGTCGCTCTCGCTCTGCTCGGAACCGGCGTGCGGCCCGCCACGACCCTTTTCCTCGGCTGGTTCGGCCCGCGCGGTCTCGCGTCGGTACTCTTTGCGCTTCTGATCGTCGAAAACGCCGCGGTCGGCGGCGCCGAGCGGGTCTTCGACATCGTCATGGTGACGGTGGCCTTATCGGTCCTCGCCCACGGCACCACGGCCGTGCCGGGAGCGAATTGGTATGCACGGCATACAGGTCGCATGCAGGATGACGCTCCGGAGCACGTTCCGGTCCCGGAGCTGCCGACGCGCGTCGACGCCGACTCCGGGCAGCCAGCGGTCGGCGGCCAAGCGCCGTAGCGGGCCGCCGGTCGGCGGCGGGTCGAACGATCGCAGACACGAAAAAGCCGCCGGCGCACCGGCGGCAGAATCCGTCGAGGCGGGGCGGGAGGCGTCAGTCGCGACCGCCGAGGAGCCCGGACCGCAGCAGGAAGTACAGCAGCGTCACGATCGATGAGACCGCCGCCGCGACGTAGGTCATCGCTGCCGCGTTCAGCACCGCCGCAACGCCCTTGCGCTCGCTCTGCGTGACGAGCCCCTGCTCAAATGCGAGCTTCTTGGCGCGCGCCGAGGCGTCGAACTCGACCGGCAGCGTCACGAGCTGGAAGAGCACGACGGCGCTGAAGAGGATGGCGCCAACCAGCACCATCGTCTGGGACATGAAGAGGCCAAGGATCATGACCCACATGCCGAGCTGAGAGCCGATGCCGGCGAACGGCACGATCGCGGAACGGACCCACATCGGCGCATAGCCCTTGGCGTGCTGGATCGCGTGTCCCGCTTCGTGGCAGGCCACGCCGACCGCCGCCACCGTTGGCTGCGAGTAGACCGGCTCGGAGAGAGCGAGCGTCTTGTTGGTCGGGTTGTAGTGGTCGGAGAGGTAGCCGCGCGTGGGGACCACCTGGACGTCTCGGATGCCCGCGTTCGCCAGCATCGTCTGCGCCGCCTGAGCGCCGGTGATGTTGCGGGCGCTGCGCACGCGCGAGTATTTCTTGAACGCCGACTTCGTCCTCCACGAGGCGAGGAGCGAGAGCAAAAACGCTGGCGCCATGAACAGCAGGTACATCGGATCGAAGATCATGTTTCGAGAACTCCTTTGAAGACCGCCATCGGTGCGGATTCTAGCGTCACAACCAGCGCCACGACCCACCTATTCCGAACATCTGAGCGCCTCTCACGCAGGTTTTGGCGATTCGGTCGATCGATCTCGACGACGAAGGATCGAATCGAGGCTGCCAGCGCCTAGCGGGCGTCCGGCTGCAGATGGGCCATCGACTGTTCGATGCGCTCGGCTGTTGCCGCCGCCATGCCGCCGAGATGCCGGGCCGACCGCTCGGCCATTGCGTGGTCGCCGGCGAGATGCGCCGTCTCGGCATCTTTGAGCCGACTGCGCAGCACGTCAAGATCAGCCTTGGCAGCCCTCAGATCTTCGATCGTGTCGGCGCCTCGAGGTGCCGCGCGCCAGGCAGCCTCGGCGCCCGCGATGGCCGCTCGAGCGTCCGCGATCGTGCGATCCGCGGCAGCGCGTTGCGCCAGGTCTTCGCTGCGGAGACCGTCGGACCCACCCTCGGTCACCCGCTCTCCCGAACGTGCGACGAATCTCTCGCTCGGCGGCGCCTCGAGCGTGGCGGCGAGCGCCAGAGCGAACGCGGCAAGAACGGCCGCCAACACGGGCAGCCGCAGACGGCGACGTTTGGAGCGCCGAGGAGGCTGATACGGTGTCGGCCGCTTGATGGTCATCGGGAGGTTGAGGGCGAGCTCGCGGCGGCCGCCGAAGATCTTGCCGATCGGAGCCGTCCCGCCCGCCGAGCCGACCTCCAGTCACCCTAGCACTGACGTTCGCCTTCCGGAGACCCTCCGATGAGCTCCTCATCCCCATCGACCGCCGACCGTCCCGAGGTTGCCCGATCCGGGCCGGTGCAGCCGGCCATCCGCGTCATGTTGATGCCCAAGGACACCAACGCCATGGGCACGATCTTCGGCGGCATCATCCTGTCGTATATCGATCTCGCCGGTGCGCTGGAAGCGCGGCGCTACGCCCGCGGGCCGGTGGTGACGGCCTCGATGCACGAGGTCGAGTTCCATCAGCCGGTCTTCGTCGGCGACATCGTGAGCTTCTATACGGAGACGGTCGAAGTCGGCCGCACGTCGGTAACGACCAAAGTCGTGGTCGAGGCCGAGCGTACCGCCGGCTCACGCCAGCGCGTCCAGGTCACCGAGGCGGTGGTCGTCTACGTCCACATCGACGCCACCAAGCGTCCGGCACCGCTCGACCCCGACCTGATCCGAGGTGCCGGCTTCACTCCGCGCGAGGGCTGAGGATCGCTCACCGGGCCCGCGAGCAATCTAGAGATCCAGCGAACCCTGCAGCGGATCGTCGCGGCGGAAGCAGCGGCGGCAGCGCGCCTCGTAGGTTTCGGTGTCACCGATCAAGACCTGCGCGTCGGCACGCACCAGGCGCTGGCTGAAGCTGGCAGGAGAGCCACACCTCACGCAGACGGCGTGCAGCTTGTCCACGTAGTCCGCCCGTGCGAGGAGCGCCGGGATCGGCCCGAACGGCTCGCCGCGGAAGTCGAGGTCGAGGCCGGCGATGATCACCCGCACGCCCTGATCCGCCAGCTCAGAAGCCAACGGCGCCAACGCCACATCGAAGAATTGCGCTTCGTCGATGCCGATCACCCGCACGCCGAAGCGCAGCCGCTCGCGCAGCTCGGCGCTCGACCCGACCGTCTCGGCGTCGAGCGCGCGATTGTCGCGCGAGCGGAGATCACGCGACCGGGTGTCGGCGGCAGGCTTGAAGATCTGCACCGGTTGACGGGCGATCACCGCCCGCCTCAGCCGCCGGATCAGCTCCTCGCTCTTGCCGGAGAACATGCAGCCGGCGATGACCTCGATGTGTCCGGTGGAGCGTTCGTTCACGAGCGACGAGGGAAAGCGGTCGGCAGAGCAGGATGCGATCGGCAGCGAGCGGTCGCGCCTCGATCGCGGGATCATAGCGACTTCCGTTGACCGTCGCGGCGGCCAGGCGTACGCTGTCGATCTGGAATCGACGCGCGCGCCTGTCTGTTTCATCAATGACGCTCGACGCGCTGCGGCACACCCTCTTCCTTCGAGCACCGTCACCTAGGTCACTGCCGAACCCGCCGCGCCGGAACTTCGCAGGAGATTCAGACGCTATGCAGACTTCGACCGACACCGTCTCGACCGACACCGTCTCGACCGACACAGCCGCGCCTGCCCCTCTGCCTGTCACGCTGACCGAGAAGGCAGTCGACATGGTCGGCACGACGCGCGATCAGGAAAAGCTCGATCCCGAATGCGGCCTCCGGATTGCGGTGCGCGGCGGCGGCTGCAGCGGCTTCGAATATGCCCTCGACTTCGAGACCGAGGTGCGCGACACCGACCTCGTCTACGAACAGCACGGCCTGCGCGTGATCATCGATCCGATCAGCGCTCGCTATCTGACCGGGACCGAGATCGACTACGTGTTCGGCATGCAGGGTGCGGGGTTTAAGTTCAACAACCCCAACGCCATCGGCACCTGCGGCTGCGGCTCTTCGTTCACCGTCTGAGCCGAGGGCCCCAACTCAGTCAGGCGCGACGAACGGCAGCTCGACGACGCGCGCGGTGACCTCGTCGGCGTCCATCGCAACGCTCACGGAGTCATCCGGCCCGACCCGATCGTGCAGCACGGCGAGGGCGATCCAGCCATGATCCGCCGAGCGCACGACGGTCCCAAGGCGTCCGACTTCCTTGCCCGTCGGATCCAGAACCGAACGACCTTCCGCCGCCTGACCCTCGAGCTGCAGCCCCCGCAGGCGACGACGCACGCCGCCGCGGTAGTGGATCCGCGCCACGACCTCCTGCCCCAGGTAGCAGCCCTTCGTATAGCTGACCGCGTCGTCGCGGCCGGTTTCCTGAGGAAAATGCTCCGGGCCGAAGTCACGGCCCCAGAGCGCCGCGCCGCGCTCGACCCTCAGGCGATCGAGATCCTCTTCATCGCCGCGCCGCGCGCCCGCTGCCTCGAGAGCCGCGAGAAGCTGATCCACCTTCTCGCCCCACAGCGTCAGACTCGGGCCGCCGCGGTCGGGGCGGCGCAGCACCTGCACCGGACGATCGGCAACCGTGGTGTGCCAATGCCGCCAAGGTGCCCCGTCGGGTCGCGTCTCGAGCGTTGACGCCTCGGCCGGACCTTCCGGTCGATCTGCGCCGACGAGGCGGGAGAGAAACGCATCGGCCGATCGACCGATCAACTCGATCGGACCACCACCCACGTCGTTGGCGACAATCTCGACCCGCTCGGCCAGCACGTAGCGAGCCAGCCGCTCACCAATCGACGCCGCGACGGCGGCCGGCAACACCAGTCGAAGAGCGTCTTCCTCGGCGAGCACGACCACCTCGGCCTCGACCCTGCCTTTGATCGACACGAAGAAGCCGGGCGATGCTTCGCCCGCGGCGAGCGCTTCGATGTCGTTGGTGGTCTGGCCGTTGAGAAACCGCACGCGGTCGGCCCCACGCAGGCTCAGCATCAAGGTGCGCTCGCGGCGATCGACCACCAACGGCGGCTTCGACGGCGGAGATGAGACGGTCATGCCGGCAGCCTAGCAGGCCGCTGCACGCCCCTCGCCGTCTAAACTCCCGCCATGCCAAGCCGCTCCTTCATCCTGCCGCATGCGCCATCGTTCGGCGGTCGCCTGGAAGGCGTCGTCGATCTTCCCCCAGACGCCACGTCGGCAACGCCGACCGTCGTCCTCTGCCACGGTTTCAAGGGATTCCTGAGCTGGGGATTCTTCCCGCCGCTCGCCACCCTCCTCGCCGAGCGAGGCTTCGTCGTGGTGCGCTTCAACTTCTCTGGTTCGGGCGTCGCAGCCGAGTCGGACGTCGTCCACGACGAGGACGCGTTTCGCCGCAACACGTTCAGCCTGGAGCATGAGGAGCTGCTGGCGATGCTCAGCGCTCTCGAGACGGTGACCGACGGCGCCGCCGACCCGAACGCCGTCTCCCTGCTGGGTCATAGCCGCGGCGCCGGCGCCGCCCTGCTCGCCGCCGCCGATCCCGCCTGGCGCGATCGCCTGCGGGCGCTCGTGACGTGGAACGGCGTCGCCACCTTCGAGCGCTGGGGAGCGCCTGAGCGAGCCGCCTGGCGAGAGCGCGGCGAGGTCGAGATCCGCAACGCACGCACGGGCCAGGTTCTCGCTCTCGGCATCGAGCTGCTCGACGATCTCGAGACGCGAAGCGAGGCGCTCGACCTCGAGCGAGCAGCAGCCACCCGACGATGTCCGTGGCTGATCGTTCACGGTCGCGCAGACGAGACGGTGCCGCTGGCCGAGGGCGAGCGCCTCACAGCGGTTGCCAGCCCACCGTGCGAGCTGATGGCGATCGAGGGTGGCTCGCACACCTTTGGCGCCCGCCATCCCTTCGCCGGGCCGACCCGTGAGCTGATCGCCGCGATGAACGCCTCGCAACGATGGCTGCGTCGGCACGGCCCGGTGAAGAGCTGAGCCCGACGCCGCAAGAGGTTCAGCGCAGCCAGGGGTGCTCGCGCGCAGCGTGCTCGAGCGTGTCGAAGACGAAGTCGGCGCCGGCTGCCTCGAGCGTCTCGCGCGGCGTCCAGCCCGTGGCGACGCCAAGACAGGCAACGCCGGCGTGGCGAGCACAGTCGACGTCGAGCGCCGTGTCGCCGATGATCAGCGCATCACCCGAGTCGAGCTGGCGCCCGCAGAGCGCCGAACCGCGTTCCAGCGCCACCGGCACCAAGCCGCGCCGATCGTCCGCGTCATCCCCAAAGGCGCCCATGACGAAGAATCCGCCGTCGACGCCTCCTAGGCCGCAACGCTCGAGCTTGACGTCGGCGCCGCCACGCCAGTTGCCGGTGAGCAAACCGACGACGAGGTCGTCGCGCGCGCTCAGACGGCGCAGCAGGTCTACAACGCCTGGCAGCACGCGCATGGCGCCGCCGTCGAGCCGCTCGCGCATGCGCCGCAGGTAAGACCGGCGCATCGTCGGCAGCCGCTCGCGCGCAGCCTCGGCGTCGAGACCGGCGCGGCGCAGCAGCTCCGTCACGATCATCGGGTCGGTCTTGCCAGCGAAGTCGACACCGTCGAGCGGCACGTCGGCGCCGAAGGTCTCCGCGAGAGCCTCGGTGAAGATCGGACGCACCTGTCGGCCGGCACGCAACAAGGTGCCGTCGACATCGAAGAGGATCAGTCGCTGCACGCGGAACTCAACGCCAAGCGGGCGGCTTCTTGGTCTCGAGGAAGGTGGCGACGCCGTGCCGGCAGTCGTCGGTGGCGCGACTGGCGGCGTTCACCTCCGCAGCATGTCCCAGCGCGGCGCCGAGACGCAGACCCACCACGTCCAGGAGCAGCTGCTTAGTCCGAGCGATCGACTCGGAGCTGGCCTTGCGCAAGATCGATCCCGCGAGCTCGCGCCCGGCGTCGGCCAGCCGATCGTCGGCCACCACTCGGTTGATCAAGCCGATGTCGAGCGCCTTCGTGGCGTCGACAAAGTCTGGGTCGAGCAGCAGCTCGCGGAGATCCCGGCCGCTGACGCGCAGCGGCAAGAACGTCGCCACCAGGGCGGCAACAAAGCCGATGCGCACTTCGCTGTACATGAAGCGGGCACTCTCACCAGCGACCACATAGTCACAGGCCGTGGCCAGACCGCAGCCGCCGGCGACGCACGATCCATGGACCAAAGCGATCGTCAGCGCCGGCTGGTCGAGCACGGCCGAAAACAAGCCGCGCAGCGCCTCGGAGTCGCGCCGGTTGTTTTCAGGACCGGCGTTGCGGATCTCCCCGAGATGCTCGAGGTCGGCACCAGCCGAAAAATGGCGCCCTGCTCCCTGCAGGAGCACGGCCCGCACGCCGTCGCCGCGCACATCGTGGCTGTAGACGGCGGTGATCTCCTCGATCATCTGAGGCGCCAGCGCGTTGGCCTTGGACGGATTGTCGAGCGTCACCCACAGAAGGTCATGCTCGCGCTCGACGCGGAGGCTCGACCAGCTTCTGGTCTCGAGGGGTGCGGCGCGCTCTTCGTTCGCGGCGCCGTCGCCGATGGTCACGCGCGTGACCTCGAGGGCAGCAGAGCCTCGTCGATCTCGATCTCGAGGAAGAGCAGACCCTGGCCGTGAGTCTTGCCCTGGGCGTCCGTCTTCAGACTCTCCGTCCCGCCGCCGCCGAGCGAGTCGTGCAGCAGAAAGTTGAGCGCCCGCAGCTTCGGCAGCTCGAATCGCTGAACCTCGCCGTGGACGAAGCCGCGGAAGTGGTGTTTGACGCGCTCGGCCGTGATCTCGCGACGCAGGACATCGAAGATCTCGGCGGAATCGGCGATCAAGCCGACGTTCGAGCCGTCGCCTTTGTCGCCGGAGCGAGCGTGGGCAACGGCATGGAGAGGAACGCGAACAACCGACATTCAGACCTCCTCGACGGACACAGAGAGGCCGTCTTCAACCTCTTCTCGGGCGATCAGCGCCGGCCAATAGGCAACGATGCGCTGCGGCTTGGGTCGACCGCCGGAGAAGCCGGTGACACCGGCCGGGCCGGCGGTGACAAGCGGAGCCAGCTCTTTGCCAAAGCGTTCGACCTTGGCGCGATCCATGTCGCGCACGCCGAGCCGCAACACCAGCTCGGGAGGATCGGCCGGTGCCTCGAGGACGCCTTCGAGGCAGACGCCCGTGCCGACCAGCTCGACCTCGCGGTGGTCTTCGGCGAAGGCGATGCCGGCACGCTCGAGTCGCTTCCACACGATGTCGGCGCAGAGATGAGCCTTCTCGATCGCCCGCGGCGCGACGACAACCAGCTGACCGGAGGCCTTATAGCCCGCCAAGTACGACGCCGAGACCTTGAGGAACGGAGTGTTGGGACGCCCCTCGACGCCACGCACTTCGACCCGATCAGGGCCAGCGTCGCTCAGC
>JBCBCF010000015.1:0-30142 GCA_038530905.1 Acidobacteriota bacterium | reverse complement strand
GCGCATCGAAACCCGGCCGGCCGTCCTCGAGGGCACGCCGGCGAGCGACTCTGCGAAACGGCCGTCGATCGATGCCGACCTCGACGCCATCGCTCTCAAGGCGCTGCGCAAGGAGCCCGAGGAGCGCTACGCCTCGGCCGAAGCGTTCGCCCGCGATTTAGAACGCTCTCTCGATGGCGAACCGGTGGCCGCCCGGGCCGGCAGCACGGCCTATCGCCTGCGCCGGTTCATCCGCCGACATCGAACGGCGGCGGCGGTGACGGTGGCCTTCATCGGGCTGCTGATCGCTTGGGGGGCCTCTGCGCTCGTGCAGGCCCAGCGGGTCGTCGAACAGCGGGACGCGGCCCGCCTCCAGGCGGAGAAAGCCGAGAACATCAACGACTTCGTCCTCGACCTCTTCGAAACGAGCGATCCGGCGATCGCCCGCGGCGAGATTCCCGACGCCCGGGAGCTGCTCGCGCGCGGCGCCGAGCGGGTCGATCGCGAGCTGTCGGATCAACCTGCCCTCCGCGTCAGCCTCAAGGTCACCCTCGGCCGCGTTTATCGCAACCTCGGGCTGCACGAGGAAGCCGAGGCCTTGCTGAGCGGTGCGCTTGAGGACATCGAGCAGCTCCCCGACGACGAGCGCGAGGACGAGCTCGACCTACACATCTTGCTCGCCGATGTGGCGCTGCATCGTGTCGATGTCGAGCGCGCCGACGAGATGCTGCGCCGAACGGTGGCTCTCTCCATCGAGAGGCACGGCGCGCGCTCCCCCGAGGCGGCGATGGCACACGGGCGCCAGGGGAAGGGGTTCCTCAGGACCGGCCGCTCTGCCGAGGCGGAGGCTGCCTTCTTGCGCTCCGCAGAGCTCCTCGAAGAGCTCGAACCCGAGCCGTCAGAGAACTGGGCGGAACACTATCGGCTGCGCGGCGAGGCGATCCTGCAGCAGGACCGCACAGAAGAAGGCCTTGCGCATCTCCGCCGGGCGGACGAGATTTACCAGCGCCTCGACGGCGACCGCGCCGAGCCAAGGGCTGAAGTCCTCGAGCTCATCGGCAACACGATCCTCAAGGAGGGCGACGTGGCCGCCGCGCGGACGACGCTCCAAGAAGCCCTCGCGCTGGCGAGGCAGCTCTCCGTGGCAAAGCCCCATCTCGAGCTCGGCTCTACGCTCGCCTCCCTCGGCACACTCGAAGCTGCTCATGGCGATCCGCAGACCGCTGAATCGCTTCTCCGCGAATCCGCCGGCGCCGTCGCAACGGTGTGGGGAGAACGCCATCCCAAGCACGGGATGGCTCTTCTGAAGCTGGCGCGTTTTCATGCAGGTCACGGAGATCCCGAGGCCGAAGCGGGCTTTCGCCGATCCCTCGACATCCTGTCTCAGCGCCTGCCGGATGATCACCCGCACATGGCGGCAATTCGCTATCGACTCGCAGACTTCCTGCTCGCCCAGGGACGAGCCGCGGAAGCGGAGACCCTGGCTCGGCGCGTCGCCGAGATCCGCAGCCAGAACTACGGCAGCGACGACAAACGCACCGGGGACGCGATCCGCCTCGCCGAGAGGGCAGCGGCGCAGGCCGCGAGCCAACCTCCCAACCTGAATCGCTCCACGCCTTGACCGGCTCGAGCCAGCGAGTGCTTCAGGAGGCCGCCAACGCCTGATTGAGCCAGGCCCGAGCGAACGTCCAGTCGCGCTTGACGGTCGCCAGCGACGCACCGACCGCCTCGGCGGTCTCCTCGAGCGTCAGGCCGGAGAAGATCCGGTGTTCCACCACCGCGCGATAGCGCGGCCCGAGTGTCTCGAGCTCGCCGAGCAGCTGATCGATGAGCAAGAGGCGCTCGGCGTGCGACTCGCTGAGCACCTCGATCTCATCGATCGGTACCGCCCGATCCCCTTCACCGCGCTTCTTTGCCATCTTCGCCCGCGCGTGCTGGATGAGGATCTGCTTCATCGCCAGGCCGGCAACGCCAAAGAAATGACCTCGGTTCTTCCAAGCGGCGCCGTCCAGTCCGCGAAAGCGCAGATACGCCTCGTTGACCAAGGCTCGCGTATCGAGCGTGTGGCCCGCCACCTCGCGGCGCATCTGCCGGTGGGCGACGTTGCAAAGCTCCTCGTAGACGAGCTCCACGAGCTGGTCGAGGGCGCGATCGTCGCCTTCGGCCTGCCGTTCGAGGAGACGGGTGACGTCTCCACTCGGAGGCAGCGTCATCGGATCAGAATCCCACCGCCGACGACCATCCCTGGAGGTCGCCCGACTCGAAGCCGTTCTGAAAGATCATGGTCGGGCTCCAGCGCCCGAAGACGTCGGATTGCGACCCCCCCTCCAACCCGCGCGTCGCCTGCCACACCACGAGCGGCTCTCCGGTAGAGGGTTCGAGCGTCAGAGCGCTGCGAATCGCGAACGGATTCGCCAGCGTCGGCGTCGGCAGCGTGTCGCTCACACGAAACGGCGCGCCGGTCGGTTCGGCCACGGTGTCCAGCTCTAGAAGCCCGATCTCTCGCCGTCCGGCTCCGCCAGGAACGCCGAGCGTCTGAGACAACAGATAGCGCTGCGCGCGGGTGTCGTAGACCAACTCGAGATCCTCCAGAGCCACGGGATGAGAGAGCAAGAAGGCGTCGTCCGGCCCGATCTCGGCGCCGACCTCAGCGTGAACACGCTGGCTTCTCAACAGGAATGCATCACCACCGCTCGGCACCGTGGAACCGCCTGAAGCCAAGGCCTCGGACCAGGCGACCAAGAAATGACCCAGGTCTGGGTTGTGGGTGACCGCGAGGGACGTGATCCCGGGCTCGAGTTCCTGACCCGTGCCGCTGATTCGGATCTGCTCGTCAACGAGCGGCTGGCCATCATTCCCGTCGAGGAACTGCATGAAGATCTCTTCGACCCCCTCGACCTGCCCGTCGGCGTCGTGCTCACCGACCCAGACGACGAAATAGCGACGATTGAGGACATCGTAGACCACTTGCGGCAACCGCGCGACGTAGTTCGGATCGCCGAGCGGACCCATCTGACTGATCTGGAGGTCGTCGACCCCTTCGGCGATTCCAGTCGCTGCCGACACGTGCCGAGCATAGATCTCGGACTCGCCGATGGCATGCCCTTCACGGTCGTCCAGGCCGGCCCAGACCACCAGGTATCGCCCACCGGGAGCATCCGGGTTGAGGACGACATCAAAGTCCGCTGCGAAGTGGAACGAGGCCCCCGAACCCATCTCGGAGAGCTGGCGGACCGGCCCCACCGGAAAGCCCGTCGAGCCTGCGAGCCGGACGCCGCGAAGCTGGATGTCGTAAGCGAAGCTTCCCCGAAAGACGACGAAATACTCGTTTCGGATGGGGTTGTAGACGACGCGCGGAGACTCCACGGAATAGCCCTGGATGTCCGGCGGACCAAAGTCCGTGATGCGAAACGGGGCACCGAGTGGCTGGCCGGTGGTCGCCGACAGTCGCCGGCCGAAGACTTCCGACCCCAGCGAGTTGTCGTACTCGGTCCAAACGACGAAGAACTCGTTCCGCACGCTGTTGTATGCGACGTCCGGGTTGTTCGCGCCAAAGATGTCCGCCTCGCTGACTTGGCGTTGAGGACCACCGCTGATGGCGAAAAGCGGGGCGGCCACAAGGGCGAGGAAGGCAAAGAGGGCGAGCCGATCCCAACGACAAAGGGTCTTGGGCGTCTCGCAATGCAGGCGGCTCGGGTGCAGATCTCTCGAATGTGGAGGCTTGGACTGGTTCATCGGGCGTCTCCTTGATGGGTTCGCCCTTTGAAGTGCAAACGCGCGCCCGAATGGCTCACGCGAGAGCAAGTTTTTCTTGTTCCCAACGAGACAACTGAAACGCGCCGGCAAATTCCACTCGAAACGCGCTGGAGGGAGTCGACACCGGGCCAGGCGGCACGGCCGCCGGCCCCAACCGGCATCGTTCGGACGGCGACGAGTGTCCTGACGTCCCGGTTCAGCCCGGGGCGTAGAGCGTCGGCGCGCCTGGACCGACCGGCAGGCCGAACACGAACACCCACAGATAGAACAAGATGATCCAGCCGATCAGGAAGCAGATCGAGTACGGCAACATGGTGGCCACCATCGTGCCGATGCCGAGATCTTTCTTGTAGCGCGTCGCGACGGCGAGAATCAGGCCGAAATAACTCATCATCGGCGTGATGACGTTGGTTGAAGAGTCGCCGATGCGATAGGCCGCCTGGATCACCTCCGGGCTGTAGCCCACGGTCATCAACATCGGCACGAAGATCGGCGCCGTCACCGCCCATTGCGCGCTCGCCGAGCCCAGCATGAGGTTGACGAAGCAACACATCAGGATGAACGGCAGGAAGACCGCCGGGTTGTCGAGGTTCAGCGCCACCAGCGCCTCGGCGCCGAGGACAGCGAGAATCTGTCCGAGCCCGGAGTAGGCGAAGAAGGCAACGAACTGCGCAGCGAAGAACACGAGGACGATGTAGAGCCCCATGCTGCGCATCGCGTCGGCCATCGCGTCGATGACGTCACGATCGCCGCGCATCGTGCCGACGACGCGACCATAGACGAAGCCCGGGATCACGAAGAAGACGAGAATCAGCGGCACGACGCTGCGCAGCAGCGGCCGAAACGCCTCTGGACCCGTTGCCGTCAGGTCCGGATTGCGCAGCACACCCCAGCCCGGAATCCAGCTGAAGAGGCCCGAACCGGGGATGCTGGGCCCCGCCAGCGCCACGATGCCGAGCGTCACCAAGACCACGCTGAGACCGGCGACGCGCAATCCCTTGCGCTCGCGATCGGTCACCTCCGCCATGCTGGCGGACTCACCGAGATCTTCGGACGCCTCCGCGTCATCGTAGGTGCCAAGGCGCGGCTCGATGATCTTGGCGGTCACGAACCAGCCGATCGCAGTCACCAAAAAGGTGCTGGCGACCATGAAGTACCAGTTGACCGCCGGGTGGACCTCGTAGGTCGGATCGATCAGCTGGGCCGCCTCCTCCGTAATGCCGGCGAGCAGAGGATCGACCGTACCGATCAGCAGGTTGGCCGAGTAGCCACCGGAGACACCGGCGAAGGCGGCCGCCATGCCGGCGAACGGATGGCGGCCCAGCGAGTGGAAGATCGCCATCGCCAGCGGAATGAGCACGACGTAGCCCATCTCGCTCGCCGTATTGCTGAGCACACCGGCGAAGACGACGATGAACGTGACCTGATTCTTGGGTGCACCGAGCACGAGAGAGCGCACTGCGGTGGTGAGTAGGCCGGACTTCTCGGCGACGCCGACGCCGAGCAAGGCGACGAGCACCGTGCCGAGCGGCACGAAGCCGGTGAAGTTGACCACCAGGTTCTGGCTGATCCAGCGAACCCCCTCGCCGGTCATCAGGCTGCTGACGGTGAGCAGCGCCCCATCGGCGTTGGGCCGAGGATCTTCGACTTGGAGCCCAGCCGCGGCGGCGATCGCCGACACGATGACGACCCCCAGCGCGAAGAGAGCGAAGAGCGAGACGGGATGCGGCAGCAGATTGCCGAGCCACTCGACGAAGGCCAGAAAGCGCTCGAACGTGCTGTTCGAGGTCGCTTCGGGAGGAGACGCCCCGGAAGACGACGACCCGGAGGGCTGGGATTCAGGGGACGGCGGCTCGGGGGACCGCGATTCGGCGTCGGAAGGCGTGCTCATCGCGGCATGGTACCAACGCGGAACCGGCGCGGCTCCCAAGAACGGACATCTCGCCGTTCTGCCGGTGTGAAGAGTCGAGCTCGGTCGCTGGATCGCCGGGGCATCTCGCCCGCCCGACATCGGGCGAGAGCCGGAGACCGTGCGAGGGCGGGTCGGCCCGCGAGAGCGCGGGGCGTAGACTCATCGTCATGGCGAGCTTCGGCGCGATGGCCTCCCTTCGATCTCTCATGGATCGGCTCCACGCGCGGCGCTGGAGTCATCTCGCCGTCGCCAATCTGCGCATCCTGCTCGGCTTCGCGTTCGTCCCGGCCGGCCTGAAGAAAGTCCTCGGGCAGCCCTTCACGGCCGCCGAGAACACCGGTCCGTTCCACGACTTTCTCGACGCTTTCCTCGCCACCGGTTTCTTCTACCCGTTCGTCGGCGGCGTCCAGCTCTTCGCCGCGCTTCTCCTCATGTCGCAGACATTCGGCGCGCTCGGTGCGGCGATCACGCTGCCCGTGCTCACGACCATCACGGTGTTCTGCTGGAGCACGGGTGTCTGGCCGACGGCGATCGTCGCGACCTTGATGTGGCTCGGCGCGGTCGCGCTGCTGGTCTGGGACTTCGACCGCTGGATCGCCCTCGTCCATCCGGCGCTCGCTCGGCGCTCGCCCGCCGTGCCAGCCGACGATCGATGGATCGACCCCGGGATGTGGCGGCTCTGCGGCCTCGGCGTTCTGATCCTCTACGGCCTGGCCTGCTGGATCGACGGCGGCGTGTACCGGCCGCGTGGCCCAACCGTCGCCGATCCGGCCTTCCTCAGCCTCGTCGGCATCGCGCTCCTGCCGTTGGTCACGCTCGCCGTCGAGCAGAGCCGGCGGGCTCGGCGCAGACCGACGCGCTAGCGCCCGCTCCCTTCCATCCGCTCCGCGGCGCGCGCTCCCTCTCGCTCTCCACAGGAGGCCGCGGGCAGCATCTCTTCGTCGATGGGCAGTGCGTCGCGACGCCGGGGCGACGTTCTCAATCTTGATCAAGCCGATTCGCAGGGCTGAGAACCACTTCTCATTTCGAGGTTGAGAACGCGCGCTCGGAGTGCGTCGGGGGACCGAGCTGCTTTGGCACCGTTCCTGCTCAAGGCAGGAGCGCTCACGCACCCGACAACTTGCTCAGTGCCTAGCACTCCCCCCTCACTCTCCTTAGGAGAACTTCGTCATGCGTTTCGTCTCCCTCGCATTGATGCTCGCCCTGCTGGTGGCTCCGATGGCCATGGCAGCAACCTCCGCTGACTCCAAGATCGCTCCCGAGCTGCTGGTGCAGCTCGACCGGAGCGCGGCGAACTCACTCTCGGATGCCCGAGACGCGCCGGTCTACCGAATCGTCGTCGACCTGCGCCACCGCGCGGTGCAGAACGAGGCCGACATGACCCGTGCGTTCGCCACGGCGGAGGGCCACCAGCGGCTGATGGCGGACATCGCCGATCTGCAGAACGGTGTCCTGAACACGATGGCCACGAAGGCCGATCGCGGCGGCTTCCAGGTCTGGAACCGCTACCAGAGCACCTACGGCTTCTCGGCGTACGCTGATGCGGCGGCGATTCATGCCCTGGCTGAGCATGCCGATGTCGCGTTCATCCAGGAGCTGCCGCTCTACGTGAAGATGGACGCCCAGGCGCATGCGATCACCAACGCCGACAACGCTCACTCCAGCGGCACCACCGGCGCCGGCGTCACCATCGCGGTGATCGACGACGGCATCGACCACGACCATCCTGCCTTCGGCGGCTCGTCGGCCTGGCCGAACTCGAAGATCCTCGGCGGCCGCGACTTCGCGGACAACGACAACAACCCGCGCATCGACTGCACCGCGCAGAGCCACGGCACCGCGGTGACCGGCGTCGCCATCGGTGACGGCGGTGGCATCGTCGGTTCGGCGCCGGACGCCAAGGCGGTCTTCCTGAAGATTCAGAGCGCCTCGATCTGCGGCCAGAACGGTCTCGACGGCGACATCCCCGGCGCCATCGACTGGGCCGTGACGAATCGCAACAGCTTCTCGCCGGCGATCAAGATCATCTCGATGAGCCTCGGCACGAACTCGACCTTCACCAACCCGTGCTCGTCGATCGCCGAGGCGAGCGCCCTGGCGGCGGCCCGCAGCGCCGGCATGGTGACCCTCGTGGCCTCCGGCAACGGCGCGGTCAGCAACGGCATCTCGTCGCCCGCCTGTCATCCGGACGCCGTTTCGGTCGGCGCGACCTATGACGCCAACATCGGCGGCGCCAACTTCGGTCTGTGCAACGACTCGACGACCTTCGCCGACAAGATCACCTGCTACTCGAATAGCGACACGTTCCTCGACATCCTCGCCCCGTCCCACTGCGCGCAGACCGCGCAGGCCGGCGGCGGCACGGAGACCTGCTTCGGCGGCACGTCGTCGGCGACGCCGTACGCCGCCGGCATCGCGGCGCTGATCTTCGAGACCAATCCGAGCATCAGCCGCAACGCTGCGGTGACGGCCCTCGCGGCGGGTACGAACATCACCGACTCGCGCAACGGCGTCACCAAGCCGCGCGTCGACGCGGTGGCGTCGATCGCGGCCGCTGGCGGCGGCGGCGGCACGCCCGGTGTCTGCGACGGCACCAACTGCATCGATTGGGACGTGACCACGACCTCGTCATTTGCCACCCAGGACTCCTCAGCGACGTTCTCGGTGTCCAACGGCGGCGACACGATCACGCTCACCAACAACACCTGGCGCCGGACCAACCAGACCTTCAACATCACCGCCAACACCCGCGTCGAGTTCCAGTTCTCCTCGACGTCCCAGGGTGAGATCCACGGCATCGGCTTTGACGAGGACAACACGCTCTCGTCGAACCGGATCTTCAAGGTGCACGGGACCCAGGGCTACGGCATCACCGACTTCGACAACTACACCTCGGGCACGGTGACGTACGACATCCCGGTGGGCCAATACTTCACCGGCAGCGCGATGAACCTGATCCTGGTGAACGACAACGACGCGGGCTCCGGCAACAACTCGGTCTTCACCAACGTCCGCGTCTACGAGTCGGGCGGCGGCGGCCCAGGCGGATCCTGCTCCTACGACAACGACTTCGAGGGCGGCGACGTCACCGGCTGGTCGACCAGCGGCACCTGCACCACCGGCACCTATGTTCTCGGCAACCCGACGCAGCAGACGGCGGTCGTCGTGACCCAGCCGAACGGCTCGGCGTCGGGCACGAGCTCGCTCTTCACCGCCACCAACACCAGCGCCGGCAACGCCGACGTCGACGGTGGCAACTGCATCCTGAGCAAGGACGCGATCTCGGTGTCGACGAGCTCGACGCTGTCGTTCAACTACTTCCACGGTCAGCGCGACGACAACGACGACTCGAACGACTTCTTCAACGTGCAGTATCGAGTCAACGGCGGCGCCTGGCAGACCGTGGTGTCGAACGGCGACTCGCGCTCGACCGCCAGCTGGACCGCGGCCTCGACCTCGGTGCCGGCGGGCAACATCGAGCTGCGGGTGCAGTGCTCGGACGGCTCGGGCCCGGGCGACATCATCGAGTGCGGCATCGACGACGTCGCGATCTGCGACTGATTCCCGCTCCTTTGACGCTCTCGGCACGCGCTGAGAGCTAAACCAACAACGCCCCGCGTCAGCGGGGCGTTGTTGGTTTCAGGGCAGACGTCCTCGGTCCGCCGAACGTCAGGGTTCGACGGCGCCGGGTGTGCAGGTGGCGCCGCGCGGCACGCCCCGCTGGTCGGCACCGGTGCAGCCGGTCAGGCTCTCGAGGATGTTCGAGTCGCTCGGTACGACGGTCGGGGTCGGGCCGCCGTGGTCCTGAAGCGGGCTGATCGGCACGTCCTGGAACGTCACGGTCGTCGCACACGGCCGCTCGCTCTGCCCGCCGGCGTTCATGGCCGGCCATTGCACGGTGTCGCCGCCGACGAGCGTGCGGCTGCAGCTCGTGTTCTCGAACTCGAAGACCTTCGTGTTGTCGACGATCAGGCTGCGCTCGAGCGTCAGACCACCGCCGCCCGCGAGGGCGCTGGCGAAGGAGAACTCGCCCGAGTTGCCGTTGCGGACAATCGTCAGATGGCGCAGGGTGCCGGTGATCGCATCGTCGACCGCCATGCCCGCGCCGAGGTTGCCGGTCGCGAAGTTGTCCGCGAGCGTCACGTTGGTCATGTCGAGTGTCTGCGCCCCCGGGTTCGTGAAGACCGTCATGCCGCCGCGACTCTGCGAGGTGTTGTCCGAGATCGTCGAATCGACGATCGTCGCCTGCAGGCCCTGCAGGTAGAGGCCGCCGGCCTGCAGCGTGCCGACGTTGCCCGAGATCGTGCTGCGGTCGAAGACCATCGGGCCGACGCCGTTGTTCGACACGCGCATGTAGCCGCCACCGCGCGCGTTCGCCGTGTTGTTCGACAGGACGGAGCCGCAGACCGACTGCGTTTGATCGTTACCGTCGCTGTAGATCGCGCCGCCGTTGCCGCCGTTGCCGGGATTGCCGCCGGTGCCGGTCGCCGCGTTGCCGTCGAGGATGCTATTGACCAGGGTCAGATCGGCGAAGAGATGGCCGAGCGCGCCGCCGCTGCTGCACCGGTTGTTCTGAAACACGCTGCCGACGATAATCGTCGGCGTGGCGCCGAACGAATAAATCGCGCCGCCGGCGACGTCCTGGCCACCCGCCGGCCCGACGTTGTCGAAGAACGCGCAATCGATCACCCGCAGAGTGCCGAAGGCGCCGCGGAAGATCGCCGCGCCGCCGCTGTCGGTTGTCGTGCCCGGCAGGTTGGCCGTCGAGCCGTCGCGAAAGACGAGGTTCTGGACCATCAGCGTCCGCGGCTGCTCGAAGGGCGGCCGAAAGTTCACGATCCGCGTTGTGCCGCCGCCGCTGAGCGTGATCGTGCCGCCGCCGTCGATCACCAGGTCGATGTCGAGGTCGAGCGCCGACGTCAGGGTGATCGTGTGTGGCGCGGTCCCACAGTCGAAGCGGATCGCGCCGTTGTTCGCCGCAACCGCCGCTCGCAGCGCCCCCTCGGTGCAGCTCTGCGGCGTCCCTGAGCCGACAACCGTCGCGCCGCTCGTGTCGACCGCTGCGATCGGCGGCGAGCACACGACAGGCGGCACGATCGGCCCCGCCCCGGCCGCCGACGACCACCCCAACACCGTCCCCTGCTCGAAGCCGTTGCGGAACAGCTCGTCCGTCTCGGCGCCCTCGACCGCCCCCGGCACGGTCACCAGGCCGAGCAGTCCCAGCGTTAGAAGCGATGCCCGGCCTCCCCGGGCAGCGAGCGAATCGTTGGATCGGCGGATCGGTCGAATCGACATGGTGGGCCTCCCGGTTGCGGTCATGCCGCCATGCTATCGACCCGGATCAAGGATCAGCTGCTGACGGCCCTGCAGCGGACGTCCCGTCGCGCCGGCCCAACCCGCCAACCCCCGCCGTCAGTTCAGCTCGACGGCGAGGGTCTCGGTCTCGCCGGCCGTGACTTCGGCGGTGCGTTCGACCTTCTCGCCGCGGATCTCTTGGATCGAGACGGTGTAGGTGCCGGGCTCGAGGACGAAGGTCTTGGGATTGGACTTGGCCGAGGTGTAGGTGCGGCTTTGGGCGACCTGGCGATCGGCTTTGATCTGCACGACCGCGTCGATCAGCTCACCGGCGCGCTCGACGCCGACGCGCAGCGTGCCGCTCTGGTAGTCGTGGAGGAGCGAGACCTCGCCACCGGGCTCGAGGTCGATCTCGTCGAAGAGCTTCTCGGGACGTCCTTCGATCTCCACCGACTTGGCGACCACGCGGTAGCGGCCGGCGGTCAAGCGCTCGGAGGCCGGGTTCGAGGTCGCGCTCGTATACGTTCGGCCGACGGCCGCCTGATCGGCGCTCGAGGCGACGTAGACGCGATACGAAGCGTCGCTCAGCTCGCCGTTGCGCGTGATGCCGATCGAGAGCTGGCCGGTGCTGAAGTCGACCGCCTTCTCCACCGTCGCGCCGTCGATGATCTCGAACGTCAGCGTCCGCTCGCGATCGCCGTCGATGCCGACCGCCCGCACCGCGGCGGTGTAGCTGCCGTCGGCGAGCGGGAAACGCCGTGGATTCGTGCCGGGGTCGGTGTATGTGCGGCCGATGCCGACCTCTTCACCGGCAGCGTCGGAGACGCGCACCGCGACATCCTGAAGTTCACCGTCGGCCGTGGCCTCGACCACCAGCGCGCCGATCGGCGTCTCGACAGTCAGCTCGGACGCGGCGTCGAGCGCCGCAGCCAAGGACCCGGCGTCCTCAGCCGAGAGGAAACGACCGCCGCCGGCCTGCGCCGCGCATTCGAGCTGCGAGACATCCTCGTCGGCGACATCGAAGCCGATGATGTGCAGCACGAAGTCGTGCCCGGCGTCGCGCGCTGCCCGCACCGCGGCGCACGGATCGCCGCCGCAGGTCTCGAGGCCGTCGGTGACAACGATCACCGTCGAGTCCGCGGCATCGGGCACCGCCTCGAAGGCACGCTCGATCGAGGCAGTGATCGGCGTTTTGCCCTTCGGATTCAGCGCCTCGACGTGCGCGGCCATCGCCGCGCGATCGAGCGGAGCGACCGGCGCCACCAGCTCGATGTCGTCGCAGTCACCCTTCTGGCGGTGACCATAGGCGAGCAGACCCACCCGCTGTTCGGCATCCAGGCCATCGAGTAGGTCGCCGAGGACGTCGCGAGCGATGGCGATCTTGGGCTCGCCGTCGATCTGCCCCCACATCGAGCCCGAGGCGTCGAGCACGAGCACGAGGTCAGGCGATGGAGCAGTTTCGGCGCCGGCGGTGGCGACCCCAACGAGAGTGGCCAGGCAGACAAGAACGGCGAGCAGCCGCCGCCGCGAGCGCAGGCGAGACAGCGTCGAAGCGGGCGGGCGTCGGAGATCGGGCATGGCAGGTCCTCCACGGAGCGACGAAGCGCTCTCACGAGATGAAGGCCGATTCTGCACCAGCCGGACCGCCGGCTAAAGGCTCCCGCCTCCTCGGCGCGGCAAGGACTCGATGTCCGATACCGGCGCCTCCACCGAAACCTCAGCCGACCGACCAGGCGGAGAGGTTGCCCGACTCGAATCCGTCGCTGAAGATGCCCGGTCCCGCGAGCCCGTCGACGAAGCCGATCGGCGCGCCCGATCCGGGCGTGAAGAAGCGGCCGACGTTCGGCAGGACCGTCGGAAGGTCGGCAGGCGCCACGCCGAACCAGAGCGCCAGCTCGGCGAAATACTCGTCGCACGACGTCGTCGGGATCAGCCGCCCGCGACCCGTGTCGAGATCGTTGTCGGCGAAGAGCTGCGGGTAGCTGCCGTAGATCTCACCTCCCCGCACCGGTCCACCCATGACGATGTGGTTGCCGCCCCAGCCGTGGTCGGAGCCTTGGCCGTTCGAGGTCAGCGTCCGCCCGAAGTCAGAGGCGGTGAAGGTCAACACGTCGTTGAGGCGACCGAGCTCGGTGAGCGCAGCGTGGAACTCGGCAAGGCCTTTGCTCACCACCGGCAGCATCGCGGCCTGCGCGTTGAGCACCTCGTCGTGGTGATCCCAGCCGCCGAACAGGACGAAGAACGTCTGCCGACGCACGCCCAGCGCCTGGCGCGCGGCGATCGTGCGCGCGACCATGCGCAAGCTTTCCGACACGGGATTGGCCGAGAATTGCGTGGTGAGCGGCGCGACGGCGCCGATCGCGCTCGAGAACAGCTGGTGGGCGTCGACGGCGCCGCGCGTCGAGCGCGCGAAGGTGTCGACGAAGAGGTTCTGATATTGCTGATCGAGCAGGCTGTTGATCGCCGTCGTTCGAAGCTGGTTGAACAAACTCGGATCGCCCAGCCCCTCGATGCCGACGCTGCCGGTTCCCGAGCTGCGAATCGCATACGGCACGACCTGCGAGCCGGACTGAAAGACGTTCGTGCCGCCGAGCGAGAGATTCATCGACACCGTTGAGTCGGTGTTCGAGGCCCGCAGAAGATCCGCCGTTCGACCAGCCCAGCCCAGACTCGCCCGCTGGTCTGGAATGCTGGTCTGCCAATGCATGATCTGGTCGCTGTGCGAGTAGAGACCCAGCGGCAGACGGGCGCTGCCCGACACGATGTCGACCTTGGTGGTCGGCTCGACCAGCGAGCCGACGTTGGCGAGGAAGGCCAGATCGCCGCTCTGAAAAAGCTGCGCGACCTCCGGCATGCCTCCGTGCACCCCGTACTCCCGCCCGTCGGTCGTGGCGGGCGTGATCGGCAGAAGGCCTGAGATCGGGAGCGCCAGGTCGCCACGGGCGGCGGCGTATTCCGCATGCTCGGCAGGACCGCGGGGCACAAGCATGTTGAACGAGTCGTTGCCGCCAGCGAGGAAGATGCAGACGAGGGCCTTGTAATCGTCGCCCGGCAGCGGTCCGGCCGCCGCAACCTTGGCCGGTGCGGCGAGCGCACCGGCGGTCCGCAGGTTCAGCAGGCTCGAGAAGAGGGACGTGGCGCCGACGGCGCTGCAGCTGGCCTGACCGAGAAAGCGACGGCGAGAGGTGGTGCGAATCATGGGATCTCCTGAGGGGCGCTCGATGAGCTGGGGCGACGGACGACGGAGAGATGCGTGAGAAGGCGACCGGCCAGGCGGCGCCTCAGCGCTGGACGGCAGCCTCTGGGCTGATTGCCATGAGGTAGACCGCCAGCGTCACCTGATCGAAGGGCTCCGCGATGGGCAAGATCGCGTTGATCACGATCTGCCGCGTGCCGGCGGAGAGCGTGCCGTGGGTCAGCAACAGCTCGAGGTGATCCACCAACGCCACCGGCCCGCCCGTTTCGACGAGCTCGATTTCCTGATCGAGATCGAGCCACACCGGGAAATCCCACAGGTCCGAGATGTACTCCTCCTCGAGCACCGCTCGATCCATCGCGTTGATCATGGCGATCGAGGTGTAGGCGTGGATGATCTCCATCTCAGGCGCGACGAGCCCGGCCTGCGTCAGCGCGCCGGCCGGCTGATGGGTCGGCGAGAAGAAGTTGAAGACGCTCGGCGAGAAGAAGGGGTACTGCGCCATGAAATTCGTTTCGCGCGTGTCCTCGTCGTCGCCGGGAACCGCGCCGCCGAAGTGGCGGAAACGCCCTGACGCGCTCGTGGCGTGAAACGCCCGTCCGAGCTGCATCCAGCGCACGAACGGCTCGCGCACCTTGCCGAAGTGAGGATCGGAGAGATTCGCCTCGCCGCGCGCTTCCGGATCGAGCAGCACCGCCTTCCAGACGGCCTTCAAGTCTCCACGGACGCCCGAACCGTTGTCGTCGAACGCCGCCGCCACGCGCGCGACATACGCCGGACTCGGATTCGACGTCACGAGGAATTTGATGAAGTGGGTGCCGATGAACGGGCCGACGTTCGGGTGCTGGGCCAGATGGTCGATGGCCATCGTGATGTCCTGCATGCCGGTCTGGCCGTCAGGCACGACGAAGCCGCCGAGCAAGGTCTTCGGACCGGGCTCGTGCTCCGGCTCGTACATCATCATCGGCACGTGCAGGGTGTCCCAACGCATCCCAAATTCCACCGGCAAGTCGCCCTCCGGAACCAAGGTCAAACCGGTGAAGATCTTGGCCATCTCGGTGATCTCGGCGTTGCCGTACGTCGGGATCGGCTGACCTTGGGCGTCGAGCTTGCGCGTGCCGTCGGAATTGAGCAGATACAGGCCGATCGAGAACAGCTGCATCAGCTCGCGAGCGAAGTTCTCGTCCGGAAAACGATTGATCGACGGATCGCTGCGCCGATTGTTGAGATGGCTGAGGTAGACCCCCATGCTGGGCTGCAGCGCGACCGCCAGCAGCAGGTCGCGGAAGTTGCCGAAGACATGACGGGCCAGAACATCGTGATACGCGCCGACGGCAAAGGCTGAATCGAAGAGAGTCTCTTCGTTGCGCGAGATGACGAAGATCTGAGACAGCGTGTAGACAAGGCGATGACGGACGATGTCCGGAGCCGTCAGAGCGTTCTCCCACCAGGCCCAGTCGCAGTAGGCGAATTGATCGTCATACTCCGGGTCTGCCTCGAACGCCATCTCCACCTGGGGGAGGACAAGACTCGGCGGCAGCGCCAGCTGCGCGTCGAGCCACGCTTCGAGCCCGGTCGCCGCCACCTGATCGATCAGCGCCAGGTCACCGCCGAACGTGCATTGCGCCAAGAATCTCGCCGCTCGTTGGCGAGCCGTCAGAGGTGCGCCGACGGGCGCGCCGAACGCAGCCGCGGGCGCGGCCGCGGCGAGGCCCGCGGCGCCTGTCCACTTGAAGAAGTCGCGACGATCGAGCCGCGGCCCGAACGATTCCGCTGTGTCGGTCTGGATGGGTCTGGCTCTCACGTCGGTCTCCTCGGATCACGGTTCGAAGCTGTGCTTGCCGAACGATAGGAAAGACCACGTGGCGCCAAGGTGACTCGAACATGAACGGGATGTCATGAGCACCACGGCCTCGGGGCTCTAGACTTGACGATGCCGAAGCGCCCTTTGAGCGCCCAGACCCATGAGACTCCTCCTGATCGAAGACGACGACGACGTCGCGACCTACGTTCGCAATGGTCTGCGCGAGGCCGGACACGCGGTGGATCTGGCCGCCGACGGTCGCGACGGGCTGCTGATGGCGGCGGCGGAGCCCTACGATCTGCTGATCGTTGACCGCGGCCTGCCGAAGCTCGACGGTCTCGCCCTCGTCAAGACATTGCGCGGCACCGGCGACGACACACCGGTCCTTTTCCTCACCGCGCTCGGAACCGTGGATCAGCGGGTTGAGGGCCTTCGCGCCGGCGGCGACGACTACCTGACGAAGCCGTTCGCCTTCAGCGAGCTGCAGGCGCGGATCGACGCGCTGCATCGTCGCCGCACGCAGGCCGCGCCGGAAACCATCCTCCAGGTCGCCGATCTCGAACTCGAGCTGCTCTCGCGGACGGCGCGCCGAAACGGTCGAGACATCGAGCTGCTCCCTCGCGAATTCGCGCTGCTGGAGTTTCTGATGCGCCATGCCGGTCAGGTCGTGACGCGCACGATGCTGCTCGAAAAAGTCTGGGACTATCACTTTGATCCCCAAACCAACGTCATCGACGTCCACGTCAGCCGCCTGCGCAGCAAAATCGATCGGGGCTTCTCCGCACCGCTGATCCACACCGTGCGCGGTGTCGGCTACGTGCTCCGAGCGCCGGCGTGACGCGTTCGTCCGAGCCCCTGCAGCTGCGGGCCGTCGTCGGCAGCTCGACCTTCCGTCAGGCGGTGGCCGTCGCCCTGGCGGTCTGGGGGTGCATGACAGCGGCACTGCTCGTCGTGACGGCGGATCACTTCGGTGAGGATCCGGCGATCCTGCCGGCCGAGATCGACGAGGCGATCGACGGCTTCTTCGACGGTCTGAGCGTCTGGACGCGCGAGCGCTTGGTCGAAGGCGGCGATCTGTCAGACGTCGACGCGCTGGAAGAAGATCTGCCGCCCTTCGAGCCAGAGCATTGGGCCGCTTCGGAGCTGCTCGAAGTTCTTCTGGAGGTCGACGAGGCACGAAATCAACTGGACGATTGGCACCTCGCCTGGCAGATCGTCGACGACGAGGGCCGCTGGCTCGGCGGCACCTTCTGGACTCCGCCGCCGCAGGATGCGCCGCCGGTGGACCCCGACGAGGAGTGGTCGATCCTGGTCGGCGTCGAGATCGAAGATCGCGAGGTCTTCTGGGAGCTCCTCGATCCCGAGGATCCGGCACGAGCCCTCGAGATCGAGCACGAGTTGGAGAGGATTGTCGTCGAGCATCCGCTCCGCTGCCGGATGCGCGCCATCCCGCTCGACGGAGGTGGGCAGCTGCGGCTCGGGCGGCACATCGCACCCTTCGACCTGGCGCCGCGGTTCGTCTTGGCGCTTGCATTGGTGGCCCTCGGCCTCGTTCTGGCGCTCGTCGGCAGCTTTCTGCTGGCGCGCCGTGCGGTCGTCTTCCTCGACGGGCTGCGACTCGCGCGCGAACGTCTCGGGCAAGAGGGGCTGCCGCGCCTCCGCCGGCCGGGAGATCGCGGCGATCTCGACAGCGCCACGGGCGAGATCAACGCCATGCTCGACCGTCTGGACCATGCGCTCGGCAGCCTGACGCACGTCACCGACAACATCGCTCACGACCTGCGCACGCCCCTGACGCGCCTCCAAGGCCAGCTCGATGTCCTCCGCCGCAGCGGGCAGCCGACCGACGTGATGATCGGCGCCGCGCAAGAAGAGGTCGACCAACTTGTCGCGACCTTCAACGCCCTGCTGCGCATCGCCCAGGTCGAGAGCGGCAATCGTCGACGCGGTTTTCGACCGTTCGATCTCGTGCAGGTGGTCGCCGACGTCGCCGAGCTCTACGAACCGGCGTTTCAGGAGCGCCAGATGGGCTTCACTTGGCGCCTACCCAACGCTCCCGTCACGCGCCGCGGGGACCCCGACCTGTGGATGCAGGCGCTGTCGAATCTGCTCGACAACGCGCTCAAATACACGCCCGATGGCGGACAGATCGACCTCGAGCTCACCGCCGTGCCGACGCCGCGCCTGACGCTGCGCGACAGTGGTCCCGGCATCCCGACGAGCGAGCACGATCGGGTGTTCGAACGCTTCTACCGTCTCGAGCGGCATCGCGGCGCGGGCGCTCGGCGCGGCGCCGGGCTCGGCCTGAGCCTGGTCGCGGCCGTCTGCGACCTGCACGGCGCCCGCATCCGCCTGGAGAACGACGACGGCCTCGTCGTCCGCATCGACTGGTCAACCGAGGTCTGACTCCAGCCGATCCCACCGAGTCAATTCGACGTCGACGACCACGCGCCGGTGTCGCCGGTCTCGAAGCTGTCGAGAAACACGGCCGTCGGATCGGCTTGCGCCTCGAGAACCCGATAGGCGACGAGACTACCGACGCCGGCGACCAATTTCACGCCGTCGATCGAGGTGGAGGTGATCGCCAGGGCTCCGGGCAGCGGCGGCGGCGTCAGCTCCGTGGTGTTGATGGTCACGGTGGCACCGAGCGGGCCGCGGGAAGCGAGGCTGTCGATCTCCACCAGGGCCAATGCACCCGACGCGAAGGCGACGTAATAGGTGATTCGACCGGGCCCACGGGCCCCGGCTTTGTCGATCGAGATCGACTGGACGGTGTCACCCTCATCCACCGGGCCCAGATTTGCCGGCATGCCGATCAGCCCGCCGGTCGGGAAGCGAACGACCAACTTAAAGCGGCCATCGTCGTCCTCGAAGACGAAGAGCAGAACGTCGCATTCATACTCGAAGGCCGCCTCGCGGAGGTCGGCCGGCTGCCCCGACGCCTGCTCGTCGATCGGGTCGAGCATGTCGTCGATCGCCCTCCCGTCGAGGATCCCTTCCATGCGGGTGTAGCTCGTGCCTCGAAGGAACGGCAGCGGCAGCGGAGGCGACGGATAGTGGAGGCGGTCGATCGGCCGATCGGTCCACAGCGTCGTCGGCAGACTCGCCGCGTCATCAAAGACCACGGCGTAGTCGTCGCCTTCGGCGTCGGTGGCGAGAGACGCTCGCAGTGCGCCGAAGATCGCACCTGCGGCGGGGCCGTGCGTGCCGATCTGAACAAAGGGGCCGCCACCCGTTGATCGCCACACTTCGATCTCGAGAGCGAATGCGTCGTAGGCAATGAAGGTGATCGCCCCCGCGTTGAGCCCCAGATCCGAGTTGAAGTAGACGCCGGCGGTCGTCACCACCTGGCGCGACCAAACTCCCTGCGTCGAGCGGCTGAAGAGCTCGACGTTGGAGGTCGTGCCGTTGACCGCGGTGAAATGGCAGACGGAATCACGGCAGACGATGTCGCGCGAGAGGGCGAAATACGGATCGCCCGTCGAGATCACGACCTCTTCGACCCACGGGCCGAGGCCAAGGGCCGGCCCGCGAAAGACAGAGATCTGGTTGGGGTCCGAGTAGAGCGCGCCGATCAGGAGCAGATCGTGATCGATCAACGTCGCGGAGTTCAGCTCGAGCGGCGAACGACCGTCGACCGTCTCGACCGTCAGCTGGGCCGGAGCCGGTCGGGCCCAGGCAGTGAACAAGGCGAAGAGCAGAACGACGCATGGCGAAGCCGGACGGATGAAGGGGCGCAGCATGAAACCTCCTGTGTCGGCGCCGGCCGACGGATGTGGTGGACACCCGCTCATGCGCCGTTCGGAGAGTTGCTGCGCCGCCGACCTGGCATCGGCAGGCAGTTTGTTTCGGTTTGCCCTAGCCGAAAAGTTTCGTCTTCAGGCGATGCATCCCGGCCAGCCAGCGATCGTAGTCGGCGGCCTTGTGGCGGAAAAAGTCGAGCGCCTGGGGATCGGGAAGGGCGAGGAACCGCCGCGCGGCCAGAGCGTCGAAGGCGGCGTCGGCGACTGCCTCGGGCTCGACCGCAGTCTCCGCGAGGTGATCGGCGAGCGGCTCGAGCCCGCGCTGTGCCTCGAGCATCGGCGTGCGGACACCGAGCGGGCAAATGCACACCACCTCGAGGCCTTGATCGGCGTGGGTGAAGTGCAGCCACTCGGCGAACGCGACCGTGGCGTGCTTCGAGACCGCGTACGGCGCCGCGCCGATCTGATTGAGCAGGCCAGCCGCCGAGGCGGTCAGGAGGAACGCTCCCCTGCCGCGCTCGAGCATCGGCGGCACGAGGCGGCGCGCTGCGTAAACGTGCGCCATGAAGTTGACCTGCCACGACTGCTGCCAGACCGCCTCCGACGCCTCGAGCCCGCCGATCGAGAGAATCCCCGCGTTCGACACGAAGACGTCGACGCGGCCGTGCGCGTCGAGGGCCGCGTCGCACATCGCGGCGACCGAGGCCTCGTCGCCGACGTCGACCGCCAGCGCCCGCCCGTCGACCTCGCTCGCGACCGTTTCGGCGGCGGCCTGGTCGAGATCGGCAACCAAGATGCGGGCACCGGCCGCATGGAATCGATGCGCCAGCGCCCGGCCGATGCCGCGGCCGCCGCCGGTGATGAGGACCGTGTCGTCGGTTCGGAGATCCATGAAACTCAGCGGCCTTTCGGCGTCGGCGGTGAAGGATTCGGCATCGACGCGGATGTTATCCGGCGGTCGACCGGAGGACGCGTCGACCGAGCAGAGACGACGACGCGCGACCGACGGTCGTCGGTCGCGCGTCGTGGATGCGATCGCTCGGGGATCAGCTTAGGTCGAAGCGGTCCGCCATCATTACCTTGTGCCAGGCGGCGGCGAAGTCGCGCACGAACATCTCCTCCGCGTCGTCGGCACCGTAGACCTCGGCGATCGCCCGCAGCTCCGAGTTCGAGCCGAACACAAGATCCGCCCGGGTGGCGGTCCAGCGGATCGTGCCCGTCCCGCGGTCACGCGCCTCGAAGATGTCGTGCGCGTCGCTCGTCGGCTGCCACTCGACGTCCATGTCCAGCAGGTGGACGAGGAAATCGTTCGACAGCGTGCCCGGACGCTCGGTGAAGACACCGTGCGAGACTCCGCCGGCGTTGGCGCCGAGGACGCGCAGGCCGGCGACCAGAACGGTCATCTCGGGCGCCGACAGGCCGAGGAGTTGCGACCGGTCGATCAGCATCCGCTCGGCGGGCACGCTGTAGTCGGCCTTCAAGAAGTTGCGGAAACCGTCGGCCTCGGGCTCGAGCGGCTCGAACGAGGCGGCGTCGGTCTGCTCCTCCGTCGCGTCGGTCCGGCCGGCAGTGAACGGCATCTCGATCGCGTGTCCCGCGTCGGCGGCGGCCTTCTCGATCGCGGCGCAGCCGCCGAGCACGATCAGGTCGGCGAGCGACACGCTCTTGCCGCCGCTCTGCTCTTCGACGAACGCCGCGCGCAGGCCCTCGAGCTTGCCGAGCACCACGTCGAGCTGCTCCGGATCGTTGACTTCCCAGCTGCGCTGAGGCTCGAGGCGCACGCGGGCGCCGTTGGCACCGCCCCGCCGGTCCGAGCCGCGGTACGTCGAGGCCGAAGCCCAGGCCGCTGACACGAGCTGCGCGACGGAGAGCCCCGAGTCGAGGATCCGGCGCTTCAGCTCGGCGACGTCGTCAGCATCGACCAGCTCGTGGTCCACAGCCGGCAGGGGGTCCTGCCAGATCAGATCTTCCGCGGGGACCTCGGGGCCGAGGTAGCGCACCTTCGGTCCCATGTCGCGGTGGGTCAGCTTGAACCAGGCGCGCCCGAAGGCATCCTCCAGCTCGGCGAAGTTCTCAGAGTAGCGGCGCGCGATGGGTTCGTAGATCGGATCGACGCGCAGAGCGATGTCGGTCGTCGCCATCATCGGCGCGCTGCGCTTGTCAGGATCGTGGGCGTCCGGCACCAGATCCGACGCCGCGCCATCCTGAGGCGTCCACTGCCAGGCGCCGGCCGGGCTCTTGGTCAGCTCCCACTCGTGGCCGAAGAGCATCTCGAGATAGGCGTTGTCCCACTCGATCGGCGTCGGCGTCCAGGCGCCCTCGAGGCCGCTGGTGATCGCGTGCGACCCCTTGCCGCTCTCGAATCCGCTGTTCCAGCCGAAGCCCTGCTGGTGCATGTCGGCGCCCTCGGGCTCGGCACCGAGATTCGCGTCAGGAGCTGCGCCGTGGCATTTGCCGAACGAGTGGCCGCCGACGATCAGCGCCACCGTCTCCTCGTCATTCATCGCCATGCGGGCGAAGGTCTCGCGGATGTCGCGCGCTGCCGCCGCCGGGTCGGGCTCGCCGTTGGGCCCTTCCGGATTGACGTAAATCAGGCCCATCTGCACGGCGGCGAGCGGATTCTGCAGCTCCCGGTCGCCGCTGTAGCGCGCGTCTCCGAGCCACTCTCCCTCGGTGCCCCAATAGATGTCGGTCTGCGGTTCGTAGATGTCCTCGCGACCGCCGCCGAAGCCGAAGGTCTGGAACCCCATCGACTCGAGAGCGCAGTTGCCCGCCAGCAGCATCAAATCCGACCAGGAGATCTGCCGCCCGTACTTTTTCTTGATCGGCCACAGCAGACGCCGCGCCTTGTCGAGATTCGTGTTGTCGGGCCAGCTGTTGAGGGGCGCAAAGCGCTGGGCCCCGGCCGCGCCGCCACCCCGGCCGTCGGCGGTCCGATAGGTGCCGGCACTGTGCCAGGCCATGCGGATGAAGAAGGGACCGTAATGACCCCAATCGGCCGGCCACCACTCCTTCGAGTCGGTCATGACGTCGTAGAGATCTTGCTTCAGCGCCTGATAGTCGAGCTCGGCGAACGCGGCGGCGTAGTCGAAGCCCTGCGGCATCGGATCGGCACCGAGCGGACCCTGATGCAGGATCGCGAGATCGAGGCGATCGGGCCACCAGTCGCGGTTCGAGCGGCCTTTGGCCGGAGCGTGCATGACGGGGCATTTACCGACGGCGGGCGTTTGGATGGCGGTCATGAGGGATCGTTCTCCTGGTCGAGTCGCGGTGTCGAAGTCGAGCCTGAGTCTGCAGACGAGGGGGTGGCCGCGGAGCGGCGCCGGCCTTTGAGGACGACGCGGTACTCAAGAATCTCGAAGTCCTCGATCTGTTCGACGCCGTCGATCTCGATCGAAGTCCACGGTAGATCGTGGATCTCGCCGGTCTCGTCGTCGATCAAATGATGGTGTCGGTCGACGTTGGCGTCGTACACCACACTCGACGCCCCGTGACGCACCTCGCGCAGAAGCCCGTGCTCCACGAAGAGATGCAGCGTGTTGTAGACCGTGGCGCGAGAAATCATCGGGAAGTCCCGCCGCACGGCCGCCAACACCCGCTCAGCGGACGGATGCTCGTCGGTTTGAAGGACGAAGCGCGCGACCGCCACCCGCTGGGCGGACGGCCGGATGCCGTGACGACGAAGGCTGGCGGCGATCTCGTCGTGGCCAGCTTCGGACTTTAGATCTTTTCCAGAACTCATCATGCTCCAAAACCGGACTGAGTCTACATCACAACTGCTCGCACGGGGGCTGTGTGCTCGCGTTGGAGAGAAGTATCGATGGTTGAATTCGCTGGCGAGCCGCCAGCCGATGTCGCCCGCCGGGCGAGCTGCAGACCGTCAGACCAGGCCCAGCTCGAGAGCGCGCAGCACCGCCCGCGTGCGATCGCGCACGCCCAGCTTGGAAAGAATCGACGAGACGTGGTTCTTGACCGTGCCTTCGGCCATGGCGAGCGTCTCCGCGATCTCGCGGTTGCTGAAGCCTCCGACCGCCAGACGCAGGACCTCGAGCTCGCGTTCAGTGAGCGGGTCGGGAGCCTCGAGGGCGGGAAAGTCTCGCTCGACGGCCAGGGCCGCGCGCACGATGCGCTCGGTCAGCGCCGGTTGCACCAATCGGCCGCCGTCCGCAATCGCTCGAATCGCCTCGGCCAAGCGCTCGAGCGAAACATCCTTCAGCAGAAAGCCCCGGGCGCCGAGGCGCAGAGCCTCGAGCATGGCCGCATCCTCGTCGAAGGTCGTCAGAACGAGGGTCGGGGGCTGTGCCTCGCCAAGCTGTCGGAGCACGCCGAGGCCGTCCGTGCCCGGCATGCGCAGATCGAGCAGCATGACGTCGGGCCGCAGCTCGTTCGCCATGGCGATCGCCTCGTCGCCTGAGGCGGCCTCGCCGACAACCTCGACGCCAGCGACCAGGCCGAGCAGACTCCGGATGCCCTGCCGCACGAGCATCTGGTCGTCGACGATCAAGATGCGGATTGCCGAGACCGGCTCGGGCGGCGTCTTGTCGGGTGGCGTCATGAGGCGGTGCCCGATCCGTCGGCCGTCAGCGACGTCAACGCTGGCGTGAGACGCGGCAGTCGGATGGTGACCCGCAGACCGTCGCCAGGTCGCGAATCAAGCGCCACGGATCCTCCGAGCCGGCCGACACGCTCGTGCATCAGCTGCAGGCCGAGACCCGACACCGGCACGGCATCGACGTCGAAGCCGCGGCCGTCGTCGCGCGCCGACAGCACCAGATCCCCGTCCTCGTCATCGACGACGATGTGCAGGGTCGTCGCCTCTGCATGGCGGACGGCGTTGGTGACAATCTCCTGAAGCGCCCGGAGCACCGCCTCGAGAGTCTCCGCGCTCCACCGGCTCTCCAGAGCCTCCGCCAGCTCGATCTCGAGGGCTGGCCGGGTGATCGCTCGGCGCAAGGCGGCGACCTCCTCCTCGAGCGGAACCGGCCGATCCTCGCGCAGGCGACCGACGACCCCGCGGACCTCGCCGAGCAGCCGACGCGCGGTGCTTTCGGCGATCGCCAACGCTTCGGCCCGACCGGCGTCGGGTGCATGCCGGGCAACCTCGAGATGGAGCGCCAGCGCCGTCAGATGATGGCCGAGGACATCGTGAAGATCGCGCGCGATGCGCAGCCGCTCGGCCTCGCGGACCGAGGCTTCGAGCAGGCCACGGGTGCCGTCCAGCTCGGCGTTCACGCGCTCCAGCATCTCGCGGCCACGGCGCTCACGCTCGGCGGTGACGCCCGCATAGAGGGCGAAGAGCTGAAAGACGAAGAACCCGAGCGCCGTCGGCAGGCCGTCTTCGACCCCCCAAGCGCGGACGATCGGCACGCTGAATCCGAGGGTCTGAAGCGTCACCCAAAGACCGGCTCTGGGCATCGAGGCGAGCCCGAGGATGCCGGCGATCACCACCAGAAGGGCACCCTGAAGCGCCGATGGAACGAGCCACGATGCCGCCACGGCAGCGGCCGAGGCCGCTGCCAAGGCGCTGACCGAACGCCTCAGCGACCAGCGATTGTCGTGCGCCCCGACGACGAACACAACGATCGCCAGACAGCCCGCCCACGCGAGCCAGCGCGGCTCGGCGAGCTGCGCCGGTCGCTCGATCAGTTGCAAACCCGCAGGCAAGGCGGCGGCGACGCACGTAATCAGCCCGACCGGGCGGGCGTTGCGATGGGCTGAGCCCCCCATTTCCCGAGTCTAGCCAGCCGGTCCGCGGGTGGCCCATGCCAAAAGTCACGACCGCATCGACGACCTTCGGCACGCGCGCGGCGACCGCCCGCACAGGCAATCTCAGCTGGCGAGCGCGGCCCATGCAGGCCCCGCGATCGTCCCCTTCGACTTTCGACTCCCAGGAGTGTTCATGACCTCGTCGCCATCGCAGGTTCGCATCGCCAAGATCCCGCACCTCCCGTTCCCAGTCGCCACCCGCTTGTTCGCCATCGCCGCGGCATGCGCCGTCCTCGCCTGGGGCCCGATCGACGCCGGAGCACAAGAAACCCCTTCGGCCGCTGAGTTCGCCGCCATCTCGAGTCACCTGCCGCCGCTCGATCGCGAAGATGGCGTCGTCGACATCCCGCTGGCGACGCCGGGCGAGCAGGGTGGCTTCGCGCCAATCCGCGACGGTGTCGAGATCTCGACCCGCGCACCGCTGAGCGTGGGCTACCGCCTGCGCCCCGGCACGCCGGCCGGCGTCGCGCGCGTACTGCCGGCCGGCGCCCTCGCCGGCCTCGAGACGATCACGCTGCGCGGTCGCGCCGACCGCAACGTGCGCCTCACGGTCACGCTTCAGGACGGCCAAGGCGCCGTCTTCTCGCTCGGCTCGGTGACGCTCGGCGCCGGCCCGGCTCGCGAGCACGTGCTGTCACTCGGCGACGCGGCCTACTTCGCGCCGCAAAGCACGGCCCCGGATCCGGGGACCTTCAAAGCGCAGGACGCCGTCCTCTTGACCCTGCTCGACATCGCCGGGTTCACGACCGACGCCACTCCCGAAGTCGCCTGGACGATCGAGAGGCTGGAGGGAGCGGAATGACTGCTCGGTTGCCTCGGAGCGCCGAGGCGCGACTCTGGATCATCGTCGGGGTCGCCGTACTCGGTCTCGGACCGGCGCTCGGCCATCTCGCCAGCGAAGGCCCAGCCGACGGCCGGACGCGCCATCCGGCGGCGATCGCGGCGGAACGCAGCTTCTTCGAAGCTTTCGACCGCGGCGAGCGGTCGCCCGAGATCTTGCGCCCGCTCGCGCAGGCGTGGGCGATGGCTCCTGCCGATGCCCGAACCAACCTCCTCCTTGGCCTGGCGCACCTCTGGCTCGTGGCCGAGAGCGATCGCACCGAGGCCAGGATCATCGAGCACCTGCTGCTGGCGGACAGCTACCTCGTGCGCGCGGCGCGCCTCGACCCTTCGAACGGCCGAATGGCGAGCTGGATCGCGCCGACGCGCATCGCGCTCGCTCAGCTCGAAGGAGACGAGGAGGCCGCCGCCGCCGCGCTCGAGAGTCTCCGCGAGGCCTACGCCGACGATCCCAACTTCCATTCGTTCACCCTCGCCATGCTCGCGTTCGGCGCGCCGCGAGACTCTCCGCGTTTCGCCGAGGGGCTGAAGGCGCTGCGCACCGTGGCCGGCAGCACCTGTCACGACGACGATCCGAGCTGCCGCAACACGCCGCGCTGGCCACACAATCGGGAGGCCTATCTCACCTTCACGGCCGACTTCGAGCTGAAGGCCGGCCATCCTGAGCGCGCCGTCCAGCTCCTGGAGCTGGCGATGGAGATGCCCGGCGCCGAGGACTGGCCATATCGCTCTGAAGCCTCTTACCGGCTCGATGCGGCACCGCAGCTCGCGGCGCTCTATGCCGACGACGACCCGCTGAACGACCCGCCGTCCCTGATCGAGACCCATGCCTGCACCGCGTGCCATCAGGGCACGGCCCGGGGTCGAAAGTGAACCCACGATCAAGCGGGTGCACATGCGGCGGGCGCACGCCCGTCGCATGTCGCCTCGAGGGTCAGTCGAAGAGCGCGCGTAGATCGCCGTAGCCGCGCGCCTCGAGCTCGTCGACCGGCACGAAGTCGAGGGCCGCCGAGTTGATGCAATAGCGCAAGCCGGTGGGTCGCGGACCGTCGCCAAAGACGTGCCCGAGATGGGAATCGGCGTGCTTCGAGCGGACTTCGGTCCGTGGGAACCCGAGCTTGAAGTCGGTTGTCTCGACGATCTCGACCCCGTCGATCGGCCGCGTAAAGCTCGGCCAGCCGGTGCCAGAACGGAATTTGTCGGTCGAGCTGAAAAGCGGCTCTCCCGACACGATGTCGACGTAGATCCCCGCTTCCTTGGTGTCCCAATACGCGTTCGAGAACGGCCGCTCGGTGCCGTCGCGCTGGGTCACGTCGAATTGCAGAGGAGTGAGGATCTCTCGCAGCTCGCGTTCGGAGGGCTTCTCGAAGGTCGACGCGCCGCTCCAGACGACGGCGGGTCGATCCGTTGTCGAGGGCGCCTTCCGGTCGACCGCGTCGGCGCGGAGGCAGGCGCTGGCGACGAGGGCGACGCACGAGGCGGCGAGGAGCTGGGGCAGATGACGCGTGTGAACTGAGCTCATGCTTCTATCTTCGGCTGCCGACGCGCAGCCGATGGGTCCGGCGAGCGACGCCGCCTGCCGCCCTCCCCGACCGAGCCGCGCGCCTGACCTCCACCGCGGGCCGCGGCGAGGCGACCAGCGATCAAACCTCGCCGAGCCGGCGATCGAGCTCGGCCAGATCGCCGTCGTCCAATCGCCAATCGGTTGCCCTGACATTGGCATGGATCTGCTCGGGCTTGGTGGCACCCGCGATCACCGAGGCAACAACATCGCTGGCAAGCAGCCAGGAGAACGCAAGGTCGAGGAGTGTGTGGCCCCGGTCCTCGGCAAACGCGGCCAGGCGCTCGACGAGATCGAGATGGTCGTTGGTCAGAAGCCGGTCACCCATCCCAGCAAAGAAGCTGCCCTCGCGTCCGGAGAGCCGACCATCCTCCGGCAGATCTCCCCGGCGGTACTTGCCGGTCAGCAAGCCGCTCTTGAGCGGAAAGTACGGAACGAACGCGATGTCGAGCGCTCGGCAGGCGTCCAGCACGCCGTCTTCCGGCTGACGATGCAGCAGGCTGTACTCGTTCTGCACCGCCACGAAACGGACGTCGGAAGCGACGGTGGCTGCTTCCCGGAGCTGCTCCGGGGAGAAATTCGAGCAGGCGATCTCCCGCACCTTGCCTGCAGCGTGCAGGCGACCGAGCGCCTCGAGGGTCTCTGTGATCGGCGTCGATGGATCGGGTTGGTGGAGATAGAAGAGATCGATCCGGTCGGTGCCCAACCGCCGCAGGCTGGCCTCGCACGATCGCTCGACATGCTCGGCCGAACCGCCGCCGCCGCTGCGCCGATGGCCACACTTCGACGCGATGATGACCTCGTCGCGGCGTCCGCCGAGAGCGCGGCCGAGCATTTCCTCGCTCGCTCCGTCACCGTAGATGTCGGCCGTGTCGAAATGATTGATGCCGGCGTCGAGCGCAGCGCCGATGACCCGCCGGGACGGCGCTTCCTCAAGATGCCAGCCGAAGTTGTTGCAGCCCAGGCCAACGACGGAAACCGAGAGTGAGCCAATGGTGCGATGTTGCATGCCGGGAGCGTAGCAGTCGGCTAGCGGCCGAGAGAGCGTTCGGCGCGAGCGCGCAGGGCCGCCACCTCATCGTCGCGGACCGCGGCGGTGAGCTCGAGAAACCGTTCGAGCAACGCATCGGCACGCGCCGTCCGGCCGCGGGCGCGTTCCAGGTCGGCGAGAAGAACGAGCGAACGCCGGCAGGCGGTCGTCGGCTCGCGATCGACCCGTGCGACCGCCGCCTCGAGATCGGCGGTCGCGGTGTCACGCTCGCCGGCCAGGAAACGCACGACCGCGCGATTGGTCAGCAGTCCGCAGCGGCGGTGCGGCGCGGCCGCCAACCCCCGACCGAGCACGGCCTCCGCGTCCGCGAGACGCCCCTGACGCTCGAGCGCCATCGCCAGCAGCTCGACCGCCAGCGCGTGGTCCGGCTGCGCGGTGACGACGCGGCGAAGATCGACCTCTGCCTCAGCAGCCAGGCCGCGCGCCAGCGCAATCTGAGCGCGCGTGACGACGCCGACCGTCACCGGCTGGAGCGCCAGCGCTCGATCGACCGCCCGAGCCGCCGCGCCCAAGTCGCCACGCCGCTGGTGGGTCTGCGCCAGCTCCGCCCAGCTGCTGGCCGAGGAGGGATCGACGGCGACCGCGCGCTGCCACAGACGCAGCTCGTCGGTCCAAACGGGTGTCGTCCGGATGGATCCGATCGTCCACAGCGCGACGACCAGCGCCGCCCCGACAGCGACCGTCCGCGGGCGCGCGCGGACGGCCGGTTCGAGGGCGAACGCGACGAGCAGGACGGCGCCGAGCAGGGGCAGATAGAGATAGCGATCGTGCACCAAATGCTCGGGATGGAAGGCGGCGAGGTTGAGCGCCGGCAGGAGCGGCAGAGCCGCGAGCGCCGCGGCGACCGCCACTCGGGCGTCGCGACGAGCCCACCACGCCAGCGCGACCGCCAGCGCTCCGACCAGCAGGCAGGCCGCAACCCACGACGTCAGATCGACCTCGCGCCAGGCCGTGATTCGCAGCGGATACGAAGGACCCAGGCCAGCTGGCAGAGCGAGCTGGCGCAGGTAGAAAAGGAGCACCTCCGGCACGGTGGCGCCCCAGTCGAGAACACCCAGGTCGCTCGCATCGACCTGATGACGGCCAAGCACCGTCCGCCGAACGATCAGGTACGCGGCCGCCAGGCCTGCGAACGGCGCGGAGCCGAGCGCGGACCCCCATCCGCGCTGCCGCGCGCTGCTCCACGTCTTCTCGGCGGATCCGCCAACGCACCACAGCCAGACTGCGACGACCAGCGGC
>JBCBCF010000014.1:21168-31473 GCA_038530905.1 Acidobacteriota bacterium | reverse complement strand
GCAGGTAGGCGACGGCCTTCTTCATCACGCGGGCGCTCTTGACGACCTGCGGCAGGAACATCTTGCCGTCGCCGAAGAGGTCGCCGACGACCTTCATGCCGTCCATCAGCGGCCCCTCAATGACGTCGAGCGGGCGTCCGAGCTTCTGGCGCGCCTCCTCCGCGTCGGCGTCGATGTGATCGGCGATGCCCTGGACCAGCGCATGGCGCAATCGCTCCTCGACCGGATTCTCGCGCCAACTCAGATCGACCGTGCGGCGCGTGCCTTCGCCGCGGACTTCCTCCGCCATCTCGACCAGGCGCTCGGTGGCATCGTCGCGGCGCGCGAAGAGGACATCCTCAATGCGCCCACGAAGGTTCTCCGGAACGTCCTCGTACACCGCGAGCTGGCCGGCATTGACGATCGCCATGTCGAGACCTGCGCCGATCGCGTGGTAGAGGAAGGCCGCGTTCATGGCTTCGCGCACCACCGCATTGCCGCGGAACGAGAACGACAGATTCGAGATGCCGCCCGAGATCAGAGCGCCCGGACAGGCTTCTTGGAGCTGGCGCGTGGCCTCCAGGAAGGCGATCGCGTAGTCGTCGTGCTCCTCGATGCCGGTTGCGACGGTCAGGACGTTGGGATCAAAGATCACGTCGTGCGGCAGCCAGCCCTCGTCCTCGACCAGGATGCGGTAGGCGCGCCGGCAGATCGCTAATTTGCGCTCGGTATCGACCGCCTGGCCTTCCTCGTCAAACGCCATGACAACGACGGCCGCGCCGAGGCCGCGAAGGGTTCGCGCCTGCGCACGAAACACGTCCTCGCCTTCTTTCAGGCTGATCGAGTTGGCGATCGATTTGCCCTGCAGGCATTTGAGGCCGGCCTCGATGACCTCAAAGCGCGAGCTGTCCACCATCACCGGCAGGCGCGCGGCCTCGGGCTCCGTGGCGAGGAGATTGAGAAAGCGGGTCATCTCGTGCTCGGAGTCGAGCAGTCCCTCGTCCATGTTGACGTCGAGGATGTTGGCGCCGCCGCGCACTTGGTCCAGCGCGACCTGCAGCGCGGCCTCGTGATCGCCGTTCTTGATCAAACGCGCAAATCGCCTCGAGCCGGTGACGTTGGTGCGCTCGCCGATCAGAGTGAAGTTGGTTTCGGGGCGCAGCTCGAGGGGCTCCAGGCCGCTGAAGGCAGCCCAGGGCCGCCGCTCGGGAAGCGCGCGCGGCGTGACGCCCTCGAGAGCGTCGGCGACTGCGCGAATATGTTCAGGCAGGGTGCCGCAGCAGCCGCCGGCGATGTTGAGCAAACCGTCGTCAGCGAAGTCCCGCAAGACGCTTGCCGTGTGCTCCGGGCGCTCGTCGTACTCGCCGAAGGCGTTCGGCAGGCCGGCATTCGGATAACACGAGAGATGGCAGCTGGCGACAGCTGAGAGGGCGGCCAGGTGCGGCCGCATCTCCTCGGCGCCCAACGCGCAGTTGAGGCCGACCGACAGAGCTCCAGCGTGCTCGACCGCGAACCAGGCCGCTTCCGGCGTCTGTCCCGACAGCGTGCGTCCCGACCGGTCGGTGATGGTCATCGACAGCATCAGCGGCCACCTGCGGCCGCGCTCGGTGAACAGACGATGGACGGCGGCGATGCAAGCCTTGAGATTCAGCGTGTCGAAGCTGGTCTCGAGGATCAGAAGGTGCACGCCACCATCGACCAGGGCGCGAGCCTGCTCGAGGTAGGCGTCGGCGAGCACGTCGAAGGTGGTCGAGCGAGCCTCGGGCCGCTCCACGTCTGGTGAGATGGAGAGCGTGATGTTGGTCGGCCCGATCGCGCCGGCGACATAGCGCGGCCTCGACGGATCGCGGCGGGTGAAGTCGTCGGTCGCGCGCCGCGCAACCTGTGCCGACGCCAGGTTCATCTCGCGCACCAGATGCTGTGTGCCGTAGTCGGCCTGCGAGATCGCCTGGGCGCTGAAGGTGTTGGTGCCGAGGATGTCGGCGCCAGCGTCGAGGAATTCGCGGTGGATGTCCTCGATGATGTCCGGGCGCGTGAGCGACAGCAGATCAGCATTGCCACGCAACTCCTGGCCATGCTTGGCGAGCACCTCGCCGCGGTAGTCGTCCTCGACGAGGTCATGTGCCTGGATCATCGTGCCCATGGCGCCGTCGAGGATCAGGATGCGCTCATCGAGCGCCGAACGCAGCTCGCTGGACACGTCGGGCGCGACCGTCGCACCCTCGGTCGGTCGGGTCAGCGTGGTGTCAGGGCTCGTCATTGGGAGCCTCCTCGGGAATCGAAAGCGCCGCCGGTCAAGCGATCAGGCGACGGAATGCGCGAGACATTCCGGGTACAGCAAAGCGCCCGCGCCGAGATCGGCAGCGAGGCGGAGCGGGCCGTCGCCCGGAGAGAGTGCGTGCGGAGGAAGTCGGTCTCGTCGAGGGCGGCTCGTAGGAGCCAGCGGTCGAAGTCGGACGCCTGGAGGGGCGTCGGTTGATCGATCGTAGCGCCGCGCCGAGCAACGCGCAAGCTCCGCGACCGTTCCTCGAGCGAACGTGCGCCTGCCTTCGCCCTCAGCCCAAGCGTCTCGAGGCCGCCGAAGAGGCTCGATGTCGGGTTGTCTTTCGATTTGGCTAAGCCAATCGCCTGGTCTTTTGCGCGTTCTCCCTTCAAACGAACCACCGCGAGCGCGCCCGAGCTCCGAAGCGCTCGCCAGCCAGGAGAGGACATGATGAGACGCAATCGCTGTCGGACGATGGTGTGGATTCTCGGACTTTGCTCGGCCTTGCTGGTCGGCGGAATCGCAGGCGCCCAAAAGGTCGCTCACGAGCCCGAGACGAAGACCGTGGCACTGGATCAACCGACCACCGCGACGATTCCCGCGGCCGCCGCCTCGCTGCTTAAGAGTCGACCGTTGGTCGGTCTCGAAGAACTTCCCGGCTTTTTCCGCGCCGAGGACGGCCAAACCACCAGAATGTCGGTCTTGCTCTCGAGCGACTTCGAGGCAACCTTTCCGAACGATTGGACCGCATTCTCGAACGGCGGTCCCGACGTGTTCTGGGGCCGCTCAACGCTCCGATCATCCACGGGCCTCGCCAGTGCCTGGTGCGCACAGCGCGGGGCGCAGGCTCCAAATCCGGGCAGTTCGGTGCCGCCAGGAACTCAGAGCTGGATGGTCGCCGGCCCCTTCGACTTGTCGAGTGCAACCACGGGATCTCTCGACTTCGACCTCTGGCTTCAGACGGAATCGGGATTCGACTTTTTCTTCGCGGGTGCGTCAGTGGACGGCGTGAACTTCGCGGGTCTCGGGACCGATCAGAGCACCAATGGCTTCGCGTCTTCCTCCTTCGACCTCACGAATTGGGGCCAGCTGGGAGACCTCACCACGCAGACCCAGGTCTGGTTCTCTTTTTTCTACCTGACGGACGGGTCGGTGACCTTTGAGGGCGCCTATGTCGACAACGTGTTTCTCGCGACGGACGTCGGCGTCGGGTCCGATGGGCTCAACCTGGTCATCAATCAGATCGACGCGAGTTCCTGCCCGACCGTCCAGACCATCGTCAGCGTGGTGGACGACCAGAACAATCCGATCGCCGGGTTGACCGAAGCGAACTTCTCGATTCAAGAAGACGGCGTCACGCAGACCTTCGACGTCTCGACGCCCACAACTGGTGGCGGTGGCTTGGCGGTGACGTTGGTTCTGGACGGCAGCGGAAGTCTGAGCAACACCGACATCGGAAACATCCAGACGGCCGGGAACGAATTCATCGACCTCTTGGCGCCGGGGGATCGCGTGGCCGTCTACCACTTCGGGACCGCGGTCGATCGTGTGCTCGACTACACCCCCGATCGAACAGCCGCGCGGGCAGCCGTGAACTCGTTGACCAACAATCTCGGTTTCACCTCGTTGTTCGACGCCACGGTCGACGCGGCCAACTATTCCACCACCGTCTCCGGGCGGAAGGCGCTGATCGTCATGACCGACGGCCTCGACAACGACAGCTCGGCATCCCTTCAAGACGCCATTGACGCAGCACGGGCTGCCGGCGTTCCCGTCTTTACCATCGGATTCGGCAACGCTGATCTCGACGTCTTGATGCAGCTTGGCCAGCAGACCGGCGGCTTGATCTTCCAGGGCGTCAGCTCAGCCGATCTTCAGACGATCTTCCAGCAGGTTGGTCAAACGCTCAACAGCCAGTTCATCCTGACCCACACGGCCCAAAGTCTCGATGGCGGAGTGCATTCGGTCGACGTTCAGGTGCAGTCCGGCGGTCTCTCCGCTTCCGCCTCGGGGAGCTACTCGCAGGCTGGAACGGCCTGCGCCAACGCTGGCGTCTGCACGCCAGGACCGACGACGCTCTGCTTGAACAACGGACGATTCCGCGTCGAGGCGACCTGGAACGACTTCCAGGGTGGCCAGGACGTTGCTGGCGCCGCAGCCTGCGGCACTGTCGACTCGGGACTCCTTTGGTTCTTCAACCCGGACAACTGGGAGATCCTCATCAAGGTGCTTGATGCCTGCGGCGTCAACGACCGGTATTGGGTCTTCATGGCGGCGACCACCAATGTGGGCTACAACGTCACCGTGACTGACACTCAGACCGGCGTCGTCCAGCGATACGTCAACCCGCTCGGTGTCGATGCGCCGGCAGTCACAGATACGGACGCTTTCGCGACCTGCCCCTGAGAAGGATCGGGCATCGCGGCCCGGTGACAGGCGCGGTGCCCGGCGACCGATGGGGGCTTATAAACTCCGGAGGTGACATTCTCCGCAGCCGATCCTCGTTCGCCCTCTGATGACCTGCCGGATCTTGACGCGCCCTTCGAGGGCGTGGAGTGGGACGGCTGGCTAACACGCGTCGCCGACGAGCTCGACGTCGAGCCGTCGGCGGTCGAGGACGCCTTGGCGACGCGCACGGTCGACGAGCTGCTCGTGCCCGCGATCTCTTCCGAAGCGTCGTTCTCGACCGCCGAGCCGACGCCGGCTCGCGTGGCGATGTTGGCCGCGGGCGATCTCGCGTCCCCCGACGGCCGCGGGACGTCCTGGCGCCTCGCGACCTCGACGCGGGGTGCGACGCCGGCGGCGGCGAATCGAGCACTGCTCGGCGATCTGGCGCTGGGCGCGCAGGACCTGTGGCTCGAGCTGGCTCGTGACGATGATCCTGGACTTCGCTGGCAGACGGTCGACGATGTCGAAGCGACGTTGGCGGCGGTCGAGCCGCGCTTCGTGGAGCTTGTCCTCGACGCCGGCGCCGACTGCGAGCGGGCGGTCGAACTGCTGCTCGCATGGGCATCGGCGCGTGGTCTCGATGCGACAGAGCTGCGCGGCACGATCGCCCTCGACCCGATCGGCGAAGGCGCTCGCCACGGGTTGCGGCGAGCGCCCGTCGAGCCGGCCTTTGAGGCGCTCGATCGATTGGCGCGCCGGCTGCCCGCGGAGGCGCCCGAGCTCCGCCTCGGCGTGGTCTCGAGCGCACCGATGGAGGCGGCCGGGGGCGGCCTGGCGCTCCAGCTCGCGTTCGCCCTCGCGAGCGCGGCCGAGACCCTCCGACGGCTGGCGGCCAACGATCCGACGCTTGATCTCGAGACGCTCGCCTCTCGCCTCTCGTTCGTCCACGCGCTCGGCAGCGAGACCTTCCTCGAGATCGTCCGCCTGCGAGCCGCGCGGCTGCTGTGGGTCAAAGTCGCAGCCGCATTCGGCGTGGGCGAGGCGGCTCTCGGCGCGCGACATCACGCCCGAGGCTCCGATCTGACCGCCACGGCGCACGATCCGTGGCCGAATCTTCTGCGCTCGACTGCTCAAACCTTCGCCGCGATCGTCGGAGGTGCCGACAGCATCCTGGTGGCGCCTTTGGATCGCTTCCAGGCCCTGGGAGGATCCGACGAAGGAACGCACGAACGCGGCGCTCGCCTCGCGCTGGCGACCCAGCACGTGCTGGGCGAAGAAAGTCACCTGGGTCGCGTGCGGGACCCGGCGGGCGGCGCCTGGATCGTCGAGCAGCTCACCGATCGCCTGGCGCGGCGCGGCTGGGAACTCTTTCAAGAGATCGAACGCGAAGGAGGCGTGGTGCAGAGCCTGCGCTCCGGCGCGCTCGGCGCGCGGGCCGCGAAAGCCGCTGCTCGCCGGTCGAGTCGCCTGTCGGAGCGCCGCGATCTCGTCGTGTCGCTCAACGCGTTCGTGGAGCTGGAGTCGACCGACGCGCTGCCGGCGCTGTCTGAGCCGGAGTCGTCGACCGAGGAGGATTCGTCGCGCCTCGTTCCGATGCGGCTCGCCGCGCCGTTTGAGGCCCTGCGTGAGCGCGTCGCTCGCCTGGCCGACGACGTCCCGCAGGCGATTCTGATCTCGATCGGCGCGCCGCGAGCGACGCGAGCGAGGATGCAGTGGACGTCGGATCTCGTTCGTGCGTTCGGCTTCATTCCGCGCACGCTCGACGCGTCGCAGCAAGAGGTCAGCTCGACCGAAGGCATTGCCCCGCTTGGCGTGCTCTGCCCGGCAGCGACCGATGACGTCGAGGCCGCGCGCTCCGATGCCGCGCGCGCCGCGCTCGAACGACTGCGTGCCGCCGGCGTGCGCCATATTGCCGTGGCCGGCCGCCCAGGCGTCGCCGAGGAGACCTGGCGTGCCCTCGGCGCACGGGCTTTTGTGCATCTCGGCGCCGACCACCTGACGCTCTTCTCCGCGCTGGTCGACGATCTCGAAGCCGAGCGCACGGAGGTCGAGCGCTGGGAGACGGCGTCGTGAGTCTGCGCCCGGTCGACTTTGCGTCCCTCGACTTTGACGAGGCCCCGATCCCGCGCTCGATCGACGGCGCGCGGGCGGTGAATGAGACGCCCTGGACCTCGCCGGAAGGCCTCCAGATCCCCGCGGTCACACCACCGTCCGAACGCCCGCCGCTGTCGGCGCTCGGCGGCATGCCGGGCTTCCCGCCGTTCGTCCGCGGCCCCTACACAACGATGTATCGCCGCCGCCCGTGGACGGTGCGTCAATACGCCGGTTTCTCGACCGCCGAGGAGTCCAATGCGTTCTATCGGCGCAATTTGGCGGCGGGGCAGCGCGGCCTGTCGATCGCCTTTGACCTAGCGACTCACCGCGGCTACGACTCGGACCATCCGCGAGTCGTCGGCGATGTCGGCATGGCCGGGGTGGCGGTCGACTCGATTGCCGACATGCGCGTGCTCTTCGACGGCATCCCGCTCGACCGGATGTCGGTGTCGATGACGATGAACGGTGCGGTCCTGCCGGTTCTGGCGCTCTACATCGTCGCGGCCGAAGAGCAGGGCGTGGCGCAAGAGGCTCTCACCGGCACGATCCAGAACGACATTCTCAAAGAGTTCCTCGTTCGCAACACCTATATCTATCCACCGGCGCCGTCGATGCGCATCATCGGCGACATCTTCCGCTACACCTCCGAGCGGATGCCGCGCTTCAACAGCATCTCGATTTCTGGCTACCACATGCAGGAGGCGGGCGCGACGGCGGATCTCGAGCTCGGCTATACCCTCGCCGATGGCCTCGAGTATTTGCGCACCGGCCGATCGGCCGGTTTGGCGATCGACGCCTTCGCGCCGCGCCTGTCGTTCTTTTTTGCCATCGGCATGCATTACCTGGTCGAGGTGGCGAAGCTGCGCGCGGCTCGTCTCCTGTGGGCTCGTCTCGTGCGCAGGTTCGAGCCGCGGAGCGCGAAGTCGATGGCACTGCGGACGCATTGCCAAACGTCGGGCTGGTCGCTCACCGCCCAGGATGTGCACGTCAACGTCGTGCGCACCTGCATCGAGGCGATGGCTGCCGTTCACGGGCACACCCAATCGCTTCACACCAACTCGCTCGACGAGGCGCTGGCCCTGCCCAGCGAGTCGGCGGCGCGCATCGCTCGCAACACCCAGCTCTTCCTGCAGCACGAGACCGACGCCTGCCGCCTGATCGATCCATGGGGCGGCAGCGTCGCCGTCGAGGCCTTGACCCGCGACCTGGCGCGGCGCGCCTGGGGCCATATCGAGGAGATCGAGGCGGCTGGCGGCATGGCGCAGGCAGCGGAGAGCGGCCTGCCAAAGCTGCGGATCGAGGAGTCGGCTGCGCGGACGCAGGCGATGATCGATTCTGGCCGGCAGACGGTCTTCGGCGTCAATGCTTTCCGGCCGCTGGTCGACGATCCGGTCGACGTGCTGCAGGTCGACAACTCGGCGGTCCGGACGAAGCAGCTCGACCGTCTGGAGACCCTGCGCCGAGAGCGCGACTCAACCGCGGTGGAGCAGGTCCTCACGGCTCTACGCACGGCGGCTGACAGCGGGGAAGGCAACCTGCTCGAGCTGTCGATCGAGGCGGCGCGCCGGCGCGCCACGGTCGGCGAGATCAGCCAGGCACTGGCCGACGTCTGGGGCCGCCATCGCGCTGCGCTGCGTTCCGTGGCCGGTGTCTACAGCCGAACGATGGGGGAGGACGACGCCGCGGTCGCTCGCCTGCGCTCCAGGACCGCTGCCTTCGAGCGGGCAGAAGGGCGTCGACCACGCCTGCTGGTGGCCAAGATGGGCCAAGACGGCCACGATCGAGGGCAGAAGGTGATCGCCAGCGCATTTGTTGACCTCGGCTTCGACGTCGACATCGGTCCGCTCTTCCAGACCCCGGCGGAGACCGCGCGCCAGGCGGTCGAGAACGACGTGCACGTGGTGGGCGTCAGCTCGCTCGCGGCGGGCCATCTGACCCTGGTCCCGCAGCTCCGCGACGCGCTGGCCGAGCACGGTCGTGACGACATTCTGATCGTCGTCGGTGGCGTGGTCCCGCCGGACGACGTGGCGACCTTGCACTCGCTGGGCGCCGCCGATGTCTACGGCCCGGGCACGGTCATCCCGGACGCTGCCGATCGCCTGCTCGATCTGCTGGCGCCCGAGGCCGGCGAGCAGGGCGACGCATCGATGCCCGATCGCTGAGCCGTGGCCCGGCGCAACCCCTCGGTCGACGAGCTGGAGTCGGGCGTGCTCGCCGGCGAGCGCGCTGCGCTCGGCCGGGCGATCACGCTGCTCGAGAGCCACCGCTCCGAGGATCGCCTGCGCGCAAGCGACCTGCTTGAGCGCCTGGCGCCGCATCGCGGCCTGGCCCACCGGATCGGCGTGACCGGCGTCCCGGGCGTCGGGAAGAGCACGTTTCTCGAGACCCTCGGCGTCCGCCTGCTCGAGGCCGGTCGGCGGCCCGCGGTGCTGGCGATCGATCCGTCGAGCGTCGTGTCGGGCGGCAGCCTGCTGGGCGACAAGACTCGGATGGAGCGGCTCGCGGCGGATCCCCGGGCCTTCGTGCGCCCGTCGCCGAGCCGCGGGACCCTCGGAGGTGTTGCGTCGGCAACGCGCGAGACGGCAGCCGTCCTCGAGGCGGCGGGCTTCGATCCGATCTTCGTGGAAACCGTCGGCGTTGGGCAGAGCGAGGCGGTCGTCGCTGATCTCGTCGACACGGTCTTGCTTCTGCTCCTGCCCGGGGCAGGCGACGAGCTGCAGGGCATCAAGCGCGGGTTGCTCGAGCGCGTCGACGTGGCGGTGATCCACAAGGCCGACGGCGCCGAGCGAGAGAGCGCGCGCCGTGCCCGCCTCGAGCACGCGTCGGCTCTTCGCCTCTTGGTTGGCTCCGCCCGTCGCGCCCCGCCTGTGCTCACCGCCAGCTCGCTCAGCGGCGACGGCATCGACGAGGTTTGGGACGCCCTCGCGGCGCATCGGGAGGAGCTCGAACGCGATGGCGAGCTGGAGCGTCGGCGGCGAGCCCAGCGACGGCGAGGCCTCTGGCGCCTGGTCGAGGAACGGCTGCTTGAAAGGCTGCGCGACGATGTCGAGATCGCCGGACTGCTGACCGATCTCGAGGATCGTGTGGCGGCTGGCACGCTGCCTGCCGCCGCCGCCGCCGATGAGATCCTCAGCCGCTTCGTTTCGCCACCGAAGGGCCCGCATGTCGACTTCGAGCGATCGGGCGGCTCCTGACGTGACCGGTCATGCGGCCCTCGCGTAGTAGCGTTCGTGATCTCCACTGTTCCTTCCCGTCGCCCATGAGTCAGTCCCAAGATCCGAATCTCCTGCTCGGCAAGTTGGCCGTGCACTACAAGGTCCTGCCGAAGGAGCGCGTTTCGCAGGCGCTCTCGAGCTGGCGCCAGTCGGGCGGTGGGGATTTCGGGAGCTTCTTGGTCGACAGCGGCGTGCTGGCGCCGGAGATGCTGCAGAAGCTCCAGCGGGCCCGGGAGAAAGTGCTCGCGAAGCAGGCCGACGTCGCGCCGCCGGTTGCTCAGCCCGCGTCAGCTGCGCCGCATCCAGCCGCACCGCATCCAGCCGCACCGCATCCAGCCGCACCGCATCCAGCCGCACCGCATCCAG
>JBCBCF010000014.1:0-21068 GCA_038530905.1 Acidobacteriota bacterium | reverse complement strand
CCGCACCGCATCCAGCCGCACCGCATCCAGCCGCACCGCATCCAGCCGCACCGCAGCCAGCCGCAACCCGGCCGGCAGCGTCTCCGTCGGCCGTTCCGCCGTCCGGTCCGTCGCCCCGTCCGACTACGCCGTCCTCGGCGGCTCCAGCTCCCTCTCCGCGACCCGCGACCGCGTCGCCGGTCGGCAGCTCGGCGCCGATCGTCTCGTCCCCCGACGATCTTCTGCAGCTCGGTGCCGGTCAGGGTCTGCGCGAGCTTCTGGCTCAGGCCATGCGCCTGGGCGCGAGCGATCTCCACGTTCACAGCCAGGCGCCGCTGCGCCTGCGACTGCACGGTGAGCTGCGCGACGCAGGACCGGAGCTCGATGCCGCACAGGCGCGCGATCTGATTCTCGGCATCCTGGATGAAGGCCAGCGTGCTCTGCTCGAGGAGCGTCAGCAGCTCGACTTCTCGTATGCCATCGAAGGCGTCGGCCGCTTTCGCTCCAACGCATACGAGCAACAGCGCGGCCTCGACGCGGTGTTTCGGACCATCCCGTTCGAGCCGCCGACGCTGGCCGACCTTGGCCTGCCCGAAGATCTCGAGCGGGTGATCGACTTTCATCAGGGCATCGTGCTCTTCACCGGCCCGGCGGGCTGCGGCAAGTCGTCGACCATGGCGGCGATGGTGCGCAAGATCAACGAAGATCGGCCCGACCACATCCTGACGGTCGAGGATCCGATCGAATACGTGCACACCTCGCAGCGCTGCGTGGTTAATCAGCGCGAGGTCGGCCCGCACACCGAGAGTTTCGCCCGTGCCCTGCGCGCCGCGCTCCGCGAAGACCCGGACATCATCGCGATCGGTGAGCTGCGCGACCTCGAGACGATCTCGCTGGCGCTGACCGCAGCCGAAACCGGCCATCTGGTTCTCGGCACGCTGCACACGTCGAGCGCGATCCGAACCATCAATCGCCTGCTGGGGGTCTTCCCGCCGGATCAGCAGAATCAAATCCGAACCATGGTCTCGGAGTCTCTGCGCGCCGTCGTCTCGCAGCGTTTGGTGCCGAAGACCGACGGCAGTGGCCGAGTGGCGGCGCTCGAGGTGTTGATGAACACGCGCGCGGTCGGCAATCTGATCCGCGAGCAGAAAACATTCCAAATCCAATCGCAGATGCAGACGGGCGGGGCGCGCGGCATGCGTCTGCTCGACAATTCGCTTCAGGAGTTGGTGCAGACCGGCGTCATCGCCCGTGAGGTGGCGCATGCCAACGCCGAGGATCGCAAGCGCTTCGCGGCGCGCGCTTGACCCGGCGCGCAAGGAGATCGCATGGCCCGGATCGACGAGCTGTTCCGCTACCTGAAGGACGCCAAGGGCTCGGATCTTCATCTGGCGGCCGGTCTCGAACCGCGCATGCGCAAGCATGGGGCGCTCGAGCCGGTGCCGGGCTGGTCGGACCTCGGCCACGAGGAGCTGGAGTCGCTGCTCGAAGAGATCGTCGATGCCGAGCAGTGGCGCACCTATCAAGAGTCCGGCGATTTGGACTTCGCCTACGGTCTCGAGGGCGTCGCGCGCTATCGGGCGAACTTCTTGCGTCAGGAGAACGGCGCCGGGGCGGTCTTCAGGATCATTCCCGAGAAGATCCTCACCTGCGAGCAGCTCGGCATGCCGGAGGCGATCGCCAATCTCGCCGACCTGTCGAGCGGCATGGTGTTGATCACCGGGCCGACCGGCTCGGGCAAGTCGACGACGCTCGCCGCGATCATCGATCGGATCAACTCGACCTACTCGAAGCACATCGTGACGATCGAGGATCCGGTCGAGTTCGTGCACCCGAATCGGCGCTGCATCTTCTCGCAGCGCGAGGTCGGGGCCGATGCTCAGAGCTTCGCGGATGCTTTGCGCGTTGCCGTGCGTCAGGACGCCGATGTCGTCCTCGTTGGCGAGATGCGCGACCTCGAGACGATCTCGCTGGCGATCACCGCCGCCGAGATGGGCGCGCTCGTCTTCGGCACCCTGCACACGAATAGCGCCGCCAAGACCATCGACCGGCTGATCGACGCGTTTCCCGCCGCCGAGCAGGCGCAGGTGCGCACGACCCTCGCCGAGTCCGTGGCGGCGATCGTCTCGCAGCTGCTTCTGCGCACCGCCGACGGCCACGGCCGCGTGGCGGTTCACGAAGTGTTGCTCAAGACTCCGGGCCTGGCGAACGTCATCCGCGAGGGCAACACGCCGATGCTGCAGTCGATCATCCAGGGCGGGCGCGCTGTCGGCATGCGGATGATGGATGATTCGCTGCTCGAGCAGGTGGAGAGGGGCAAGATCACGGCCGCAGCGGCGATGGAGAAGGCGCAGGAGAAGAACCGCTTTCAGCCGCTGGTCGCGAAAGAGCAAGCCGCCGCCGCGGGCTCAGGGGGTGGCGGTCCGGCGGCAGGGGCCGCCGCGGCGCATTGAGCCGCGCCGACCGCTTCATCGTTGCGGCGCCCGTGGCGATCGCAGGCGTCCATGGCGGGCTGTGGGCGCTCGGTCGCTGGCCGGCTCGTCGCACACTTGCTGGTGATGAACAGCGCTACGTGCACGAGGCGCGGGAGCTAGCGGCCGGTCGCGAGGTCACCGTCGACCTCCTGTGGCCGCCCGGCTACGCGGAGTTTCTGGCCGGCATCGCCCGCTGGGCCGACCGCTGGGGCGTCACGACGGCGATTCAGATCGTCCTTCTGATCGCCGGGGCAGCGTGCTTCGCCGCCTTCGCGCGCCATCTCGGCGCGGGCCGCATCGCTCGCCGCGTCGTCTTCCTCGGCCTCTGCTGTTTTCCGCCGCTCGCCGCGTTCGCGCACTATCGATGGCCGGAGGTTCTGCACCTGGCGCTTTTCGGCGCGGCGCTGTGGGCATTCTCGACCCCTCAGGCCGCGCTGGCCGTCCGCGCCGTTGGCGGCGCTGCCCTCGGTGCGGCTCTGCTCACGAAGAGCCTGCTGACGCCGGTGGCGCCGCTCTTGCTTGCCGCGCTGGCGCTCGGAGAGCGCGGGGCGCGGCGGTGGCTGGCGCCGCTTGCCGCGACGTTGGCGATGGGTCTGGTGGTCGCGCCGACGCTGGTCGAGAACCATCGCGCGACGGGGCGGTGGGTCATCGCCGACTCGAGCACCTTCAATCTCTGGCTCGGCCTCACCGACACCTCGCGGCGCAACCTGCGCGACGGACGGGCGTGGGAAGAGTTCAAGGCCTATCGGGACTCCGCACCGTCGGCCGTCGAGCGTGACCGCCTGCTGCGCGCCCGCATCCGCGAGGAGGTGGCCCGACGCGGAGCCCTCGACGTGCTGGCGGCACAGATCGGGCGCCAGGGCTTCCGATTCTTCGACAAAGACAGCTATTTGACCGACCAACTCCCCGGCGGCGCTCTCGGCGGGCTCGGCGAGGGCTATCCGGCGACGCCACAGCCGGTGGCTCTCGGCGTTCGGGCGGTGAGCTATCTCGCCTACGCCGCGCTGCTCGGGCTGGCGGCTCTCGGCCTCGTCGGCACGCGAACCAGCTGGCGGCGTCGCGAGAACGACATCCTGGACGAAGATCGGGGCGCTCGACAGCCGATCAATCCCTGGCCCTGGCTGGCACTCGCTCTCGTCGCGTTTCAGATTGGCCTCTTCCTTTTCCTGCACGTCAAGACCCGCTATCGCGTGCAGCTCATGCCGTTTCTGTGGATCTACGCCGGCCTCGCCGCCGAACGATGGATTGAGCAAGGGCGACCCGCGAGCAACGGGCGGCTGGTGATCGGGTTGGTGGTGGGCGGCGGTCTGCTGGCGCTGGCGTTCGGCGCTTCACTCGTCGATGCGATGGTTTCCTGATCGAGGTGACGGCGCGCATCGAGTGAACGCAGCGCGCGAGATCCGGCGTCGTCGGGTTCGGCCTCGCTCGCCTAGACCGTCTGTCGAGGCTCGGCTATGCTGATCACATCTCATGTTCCCCGCCGCCAGCCGCGCGCATCGCGTTCGTGTCGGCGTCGAGCGGCGACCCGAACGAGCAACGAGAAGGTGCGATCGATGACGATGGAAGGTTTCGGCGGACAATGCAGCCTCCGGCCATGCCGCGCCGCGGCACTCAGCCTCGGACTGATGGCTCTCCTGGCTGCGGGCTGCGCCCCGAGCGATGATCCGTCACTGGATGAAGCGATGACAAACGCGGACGGAGCGAGTGCGGGCGAGATGTCGATTGAAGACAAGGTGGCGCAATACGAGACGTTCCGCCTCGAGACGGATCTGTCGGTCCTCAGCGAGGCCGAGCGACAGATGGTCCCCCTGCTCATCGCGGCATCGAAAGAGATGGACACCGTGTTCTGGCAGCAGGCCTACGGCGATCGGGACGAGCTCCTCGCCTCGCTCGAGTCCGATGCGCAGCGTCGGTACGCCGAGATCAACTACGGCCCTTGGGACCGCCTCGACGGTGACGCGCCGTTCATCGACGGCGTGGGCCCAAAGCCGCCGGGCGCGAACTTCTATCCCGCCGATGCCACGCGCGAAGAGATCGAAGCCGCCGCCGAGAGGGGTGAAGAGATCCTGTCGCTCTACTCGATCGTGCGCCGGGACGAGGAGGGGGGCCTGCAGGCCATTCCCTACAGCGAGGCCTACGGCGAGCACTATCGCCGCGCCGCCGGCTTGCTTCGCCAGGCCGCCGAGCTGGCGCCCGAGCACAGCCTGCGCACCTACCTGACGCTGCGTGCCGACGCGCTCGAGAGCGACGAGTACCAAGCCAGCGACATGGCGTGGATGGACATGAAAGACAACCGGCTCGATGTCGTCATCGGCCCGATCGAATCGTACGAGGACGGGCTCTTCGGCCTCAAGACGGCGAGTGAAGGCTATGTTCTCGTCAAAGACCGCGAGTGGAGCGACCGGCTGCAGCGCTACGCCGCCCTGTTGCCGGATCTGCAGCGCGGCCTGCCGGTCGACGCGGCCTACAAGAGCGAGATGCCGGGCAGCGACTCAGATCTCGGGGCCTACGACGCGGTGTACTACGCCGGCGACTGCAACGCGGGCTCGAAGACCATCGCGATCAACCTGCCGAACGATGAAACGGTGCAGCTTGAGAAGGGCGCCCGGCGGCTGCAGCTCAAAAACGCCATGCGGGCCAAGTTCGAGAAGATCATGCTGCCGATCTCGGACATGCTGATCGCCGAAGACCAGCGTCAGCACGTCACCTTCGACGCCTTCTTCGGCAACACGATGTTCCACGAGGTGGCGCACGGTCTCGGAATCAAGCAGACCATCGACGGCTCGTCGAGCGTCCGCGAAGCGCTCGGTGAGTACGCTTCGGCGATCGAAGAGGGCAAGGCCGACATGCTGGGCGTCTATATGGTCATCCAGCTCGCCGAGCGCGGCGAGCTGGGGCCGGATGTCGATCTGCGCGACAACTTCGTGACGTTCCTTGCCGGAATCTTCCGTTCGGTCCGCTTCGGTTCGTCGAGCGCCCACGGGATTGCCAACCTCATGCGCTTCAACTTCTTCGAAGAAATGGGCGCCTTTTCGCGCGATGAGAGCGGTGTCTACCGGGTGGACGAACCGCGGCTGCGGCAGGCGGCTGAGGCTCTATCAGCCAAAATCTTGACGCTCCAGGGCGATGGGGATCGCCAGGCGGTGGCCGATTTCGTGGAGCGCTACGGCTCCCTGAGTGACGGCCTACAGGCAGATCTCGATCGATTGGCGGAGGCCGGCATTCCGGTCGACATCGTATTTGAGCAGGGCGTCGAGGTGCTCGGGCTCGAGGGCGTGGAGAACTGATGTCGCTGAGGCCTGCATCGCGTGGACGCAGCGCGTGGACGCTTGGGCCGGCGGGGCGCCTCGGCCTCGTGTTCCTGATGCTGGCCGTCGTTTGGGTGTGGGCGACGGCTCTCGTCGCCGCGCCACCGGCGGTGCCGGCGGACGCGACGCCGGTCGAGGCCGATGCCTCGGAAGACGAGGCGCCTTCCGATCCAGCCTCGACCGATCCAGCCCGGACCGACTCTGCTTCAGAGGACGTGGCCTCGACCGATGAGCCGACGATCGAGTCGTCCGGCACGCTCGCGTCCGACGCGCGCGTCTTCTACGGCGAGCTCGACGCGCAGATCGGCCGCTCGCAGGCCGCTTTCGTCAAGCGTCTGGTCGATGCGGCGCGCGCCGGCGAGGCTGATGCGCTGATCTTGCGCCTCAACACCTTCGGCGGTGCTGTCGACGCCGCGGTGGCCATGCGGGATGCTCTTCTCTCGCTCGAAGCGCCGTGCATCGTCTTCATCGATCGACGCGCGATCAGCGCCGGCGCGCTGATCTCGTTCGCCTGCGACGTCATCGCCATGACCCCGGGCGGCACGATCGGTTCCGCGATGCCCGTGACCGGCACCGGCGAGGCTATCGACGAGAGCGTGCGCGAGAAGTACCTGTCGTACTTCCGCGAAGAGATGCGCTCGACCGCCGAAGCCAGCGGCCGCGATCCCGACATTGCCGAGGCGATGGTCGACGAGTCGAAGGTCATCGAGGGAATTACGGAAGAAGGCAAGATTCTGACGCTCGGCACCAAGCGCGCCATCGAGCTCGGAGTGGCCGACGTCGAGGTCGAGAACGTCGACGAGCTCCTCGTCTGGCTCGGGGCTGACGGCCCGGTCGAGACCGTGGAGAGCTCGTGGTCGGAAGATCTCGCTGGTTTCCTCACCAGCCCGGCGATCGCGTCGCTGCTGGTGCTCGGGATGTTCCTCTTTGGCTACCTCGAGATCTACAGCCCGGGCTTCGGCATCTTCGGCGCGTTGGCGATCACCTTCGCCCTCCTTCTCTTCTTTGGCCACTACTTGGTCAACCTGGCTGGCTACGAGGAGCTGCTTCTCTTCACCATCGGCATCGTGCTGTTGGCAATCGAGCTGGTCGTGATCCCCGGCTTTGGCGTTGCCGGCATCGCCGGCCTGGTCTCGCTCGGCGCCGCCCTCGTGATGCTCTTCATGGCGGGCGACTGGAGCGACGTTCGGTTCGACAATCCGTTCACTCTCGATGCCATCGAGCGGGTGGCGACGGCATTTCTCCTGTCGGGCCTCGGCCTCGTGGCGATGATTCGATTCCTTCCTCGGACCGCGGCCGGGCGGCGGCTGACGCTCGATCGCGCCATGACGCGCGACGCCGGCTACGCCAGCCATCGCGAGGAAGAGCCGGATCTCGTCGGCCAGGTCGGCGTCGCAGAATCGACATTGCGTCCCTCGGGCAAAGCACGGTTCGGCACGCGCCGCCTCGACGTCGAGACCGAGGGCGACTGGATCGAGGTTGGCGATCCGATCGTCGTGCTGCGCCAGGTCGAGGGGCGCGTCGTCGTCGCCCGGGCGCCGCCCGACGAGACCACCGGCCCGGATGGAGCTTCCTGATGGAGCTGTCGGACCTCCTCGGCGTCGCGGTCCTGCTTGCGACGGGCTACGTCCTTCTGTTCGCCGAAGTGTTCCTGCCCGGCGGCATCGTCGGTCTGCTGGGCCTGCTGGTCATCACGTTCGGCGTGTGGCAGGGCTTCGCACTCGGCGCCGGCCTGGGCTTCGGCTCTCTCTTCCTCAGCCTGGCGATCGTCTTGATCGGCGTGCGCTCGGTACTGCGTGGCCGATCGCGCCGTGGCCTGGTGCTGGCCGACGATTCGCCGCGCACCTGGAAGGCAGCGGACGACGAGCTGAGCGATCTCCTGGGACAGCGTGGCTCGAGCCTGACGCCGCTGCGTCCGTCGGGCCTCGCTCGCATCGGCGATCAGCGGGTTGACGTCGTCACCGACGCGGCATTCCTCGACGCCGGGGTCGACCTCGAGGTGATCGAGGTCGAGGGCGCCCGTGTGGTCGTCGCTGCGGTCGATGTGCCGGAGGCCGCCCGCCGCGACGGCGTGAGTGACGAGGACGGCAGGCTGCCGAGCGAGCGACTGGTCGACGGCGCCGAGCGCGATCAGGACGACCCCGGAAGCGTGCCGAGCGAGCGTCTCGCCGCCCTCGACACCGGCGTGCGCCGATGATCGCGGCCACCCGACCCGCCTCGATCCGAGCTTCAATCCGACCTTCCGACTCTCTCGACGTGCAGCGAATCTCCGGAGGCCCCTGATGGAACCCGTCGTCATTCTGATTGCCGTTCTCGCGTTCGTCCTTTTCTTTGTCTTCAGCTATTTGGTGCCGGTGCGGCTGTGGATCGCCGCCTGGTCTTCGCAGGCCTACGTGCCGCTTTCCGCTCTCGTCGGCATGCGCCTGCGTCGCATTCCGCCGAAGGCGGTCGTCGAACCACGCATCTCGGCGGTGAAGGCCGGACTCGACATCGCGATCGCCGACCTCGAGTCGCACTATCTGGCCGGCGGCGACGTCATGAAGGTGGTGTCGGCCTTGATCAGCGCCGACAAGGCGGGGATCGAGCTGAGCTTTCAGCGCGCCGCGGCGATCGACCTCGCCGGTCGCGACGTTTTCGAGGCGGTCAAAATGAGCGTCAATCCGAAGGTCATCACGACGCCGGTGGTCGCTGCCGTGGCGAAGGACGGCATTCAGCTCAAGGCGGTGTCGCGCGTCACGGTGCGCGCCAACATCGATCGCCTGGTCGGCGGCGCGGGTGAAGACACGATTCTCGCCCGCGTCGGCGAAGGCATCGTGACGACCATCGGCTCGGCGGCCAACCACAAGGCCGTCCTCGAGAATCCGGACATGATTTCGCGCACCGTTTTGCAGAAGGGTCTCGACTCGGGGACCGCCTTCGAGATCCTGTCGATCGACATCGCGGACGTCGATGTCGGCGACAACATCGGCGCCATCCTGCAGACCGACCAGGCGGAGGCCGATAAGCGCGTGGCGCAGGCCAAGGCCGAGGGCCGTCGCGCCATGGCGGTGGCGGAGGAGCAGGAGATGACGGCGCGGGCGCAGGAGATGCGCGCCAAGCTGATCGAGGCCGAGGCGGAGGTGCCGATGGCGATTTCCGAGGCGTTCCGTGCCGGCCATCTCGGCATCATGGACTACTACCGCCTGCGCAATATCGAGGCCGACACCGACATGCGCCAGTCGATCTCCGAGGGCGGCGAAGACGACGCCGACCGGAGCTGACGTGGACTGCGGCACCGCCGCCTGGGCAATCTTCGTGGTCATCTACTTTGTCGCGTCGGTGGCGCGGCAGATCACGAAGATGCAGAAGAATCGCCCTGGCCAGGACGGGCAAGGCCCGGTGCAGGTCGAACCCTCGCCGTGGGCGCCGGACGAGGAGCGACCGCCGCCGGCCTGGATGCCGAGACAGGATGCCGACTGGCCGGCGGGCGTGCCGCGACCGCTCGAAGACACCGGGCGGCCGCCGGTCATTCAGCGGACTCCGGCGCCGGACTCGCCACCACGTCCCTCGACCGCCGGGCCGACGCTCATCGAGCGACGACCTGAGGACAGCAAGCGTCCACAGCCCGCGAGCGAGCGGCCGACGCCGTCGGAGCACGAGCGGGCGCCCGGCTGGCTGACGCCGACGCCGTCCGAGCATCAGCAGGCCCCCGGCTGGCTGATGCCGACGCCGTCCGAGCATCAGCAGCTCGAGCGCGAGCTGGCGGTGCGCGCGTCGGAGCATCGGGTGACACCGTCCGAGCATCGCAGGACCGAGTCCGAACACCGCAAGGGCGATGTTGAGGGTGATCCTCAGTCGGTTCCGGCCTTTGTCGGCAGCGTGCAGTCGGCTTACCAGCGGCGGCGGCGCATCGGCAAGCGCGGCCGTCATCCGCTCCTCGTCGACCTTCACGGGCGCAGCTCGCTGGCCCGTGCCGTCCTGCTGCGCGAGGTCCTCGGACCGCCGCTCGGCCTGCGCGAGCACGGCGATCTGCCAGGCAGCGGCAGCGGCTGAGATCAGCCGGTCGGCAGGCCGCCGGCCGCGGGTGACGGCGGATGGCGCAGAGACGCCTGGCCGCTACGCTCGATGGCTCCGAGCCCTTCGGCGGTGAGGAGCAGTCCACCCGCGGCGTCGCGCGTGACCCATCCGCGGCGCCGCGCGCGGGTCGCGACTTGGGCCACGCGTTCGGTCGCCCACCCGAAGCGGCGACCGATCGACGCTGGATCGCGCGCCACGCCTTCCTGTTCGAGGTGCAGCATCAGGAGCTGTTCAGCCATGCCGAGGCGCAGCCGGCGACGATTCAGCGCTTTGGCCACGAGACCGTGCGTTGGCGCCATTGCGAACACGAGGGTGAAGAGGCCCCCGGCGGCGACGGCCATCGAGCCGGCGATCGAGGCGTCGAGCCAGCGGGCCAGCGCGTAGCCGAGCCACGCGGAAGCGACGCCGAATACCACCGACAAGATCAGCATGTGTCCCAAGCGCTCGGTCAGCAAATAGGCCGTTGCGGGCGGCACGACCAGCATGGCGACGACGAGGATCGCGCCGACCGATTCGAACGCGCCGACCACCGTGATCGACACCATGGTCATCAGGGCGTAGTGCAGGACGACCGGTGAGAAACCGAGAGCTGCGGCCAGGGCCGGATCGAAGGTCGACAGCTTCAGTTCCTTGTAGAGCAGGCCGAGGAAGCTCGCGACCAAGGCGAGGACGCCACCGTTGAGCACCAACGCGCGCGGTCCGATCGGCTGGCCGTTCCACTCGAGAAGATCCCACGGCGTGTAGGCGATCTCGCCGTAGAGCACGCAGTCAAGGTCGAGGTCGACCTGACCGGCATAGCGGGCGATCAAGATGACGCCGATCGAAAAAAGCGCCGGAAAGACGACACCGATCGAAGCGTCTTCTTGCAGCCTTCGGGTGCGCGTTCCGAGCTCGACGAGGAAGACCGTCATGACGCCAAGAGCGGCGGCGCCGAGCAGCATCGTCACCGGCTCGCGCGAACCGCTCCACAGGAACGCGACGGCGATGCCCGGTAGCACCGCATGCGAGATCGCGTCGCCGAGCAGAGCCATCCCGCGCAGCACCAGGAAGCTGCCGACCAGCGCGCAGGAGGCGGCGACGCAGCTGGCCACCAATAAGATGACGAGGGTTGGGTCAAGGGTGCCTGCGTTCATGCTGCCGCCTCGTCGAGCGGCGGAATCGGCCGCCCGTGGGGATCTTCGGTCGGATGGCCGAGCCGCTCGGCGAGCGCGCGCACGGCCTCCTCGGAGAGCGTGTGCTCCATGGCATCTGCGTCGCGGTGCACGTGGTCGCTCGCCAGCTCGAGCTGGCGCGTCAGATACAGCTCCCACAGGCGGTGCTTGCGGATGATCTGGCGACCCTCGGCGAGGCCGCTCGGCGTCAGTCGAGCCCCTGAAGCCGTGGTCTCGAGCGCTCCGCGGCCGAGCAGCCGGCGGGTGACCGTGGCCAACTCGTTGCCGCTCTGACCGCGCATGCCCATCAGCTCGGACCACGGCACGGGCCATGACCAGTCGCCGCGGCGTTCGCCGAGCACGTAAAGGTCGCGCAGCAGGTTCTCGCGCCGAATGCGCCAGACCAGCCGGCGGTCGGCGATGAGCGCCCACAAGAGGCCGCGGTGAGGGGCGAGAAGGAGGGAGGCGACGAGGGCCGCGCTGGCCAGGAGGACGATCACCGGTCCGGTCGGCAGGCGGGGAATCGAGGCCGAGACCAGGGCGCCCAGCGCGCCGGCGCCACCGCCGAGCGCGGCGGCCAGCGCCAGCATGACGCCGAGGCGGTCGGTCCACTGACGGGCGGCCGCCGCTGGCGTCACGAGTGTCGCCACGATCAGGATCACGCCGACGGTCTGCAGGCCGACGACGACGACCGTCACAAGCAGCAGGGTCAGCAAGATCTCGAGAGCCCGCATCGGCAGGCCCAAGCTGTCGCCGAACTCGCGATCGAATGCGAGCAGCTTCAGCTCCTTGTAGTACGCACCGACAAGGAGGAGGACGATGGCGCCGAGCACCGCCATGATCTGGAGGTCGCGTGGGCCGAGGGTCGCCGCCTGGCCAAAGAGAAACTTGTCGAGGCCGCTCTGGTTGCCGAGAGGAAGCTGCTGAATGTGGGTCAGAAGCACAATGCCGAAGCCGAAGAAGACCGACAGAATCATGCCGATCGCAGTGTCTTCTTTCAGCCGGCTGTGGCGGACGATCGCCAGGATCGCCAGCGCTCCCACGACGCCGGCCGCCAGCGCGCCGAGGAAAAGCGGCAGCGGGTGCTTGGTGCCGGTGAGCAGGAAGCCGAGGCAGACGCCCGGCAGCGCGGCGTGGGCGAGCGCGTCGCCGAGCAGGCTCTGGCGGCGCAGAAAGGCGAAACAGCCGATGACCCCGCCCACGACGCCCAGCATCGTCGCACCCACGAGGACGTTGCGTGCCGTGTAGGTCAACTCGAACATGTCAGCGGCCGTCCGAGCGCTGCAGGCGAGGATCGCCGGCGCGTGCTCGCAGCAGCTCTTCGGTCGCCTGCGTCAGCACTGTGAGGCGTCCACCGTAGGTGCGCTGAAGGTTGTCCGACGTAAAGGTCTCCGCCATCGGTCCGGCGGCGATGAGCCGCATGTTGAGCAGCACCACATGGTCGAAATACTCCGCCACCGTCTGCAGGTCGTGGTGCACGGCGACCACCGTCTTGCCGCTGCGGCGCAGCTCCTTGAGCAGCTCCAGGATGGCGCGCTCGGTGGTTGCGTCGACACCGGCGAACGGCTCGTCCATGAAGTAGAGCCGGGCGTCCTGCGCCAGCGCGCGAGCGAGGAACACGCGCTGCTGCTGGCCGCCCGAGAGCTGCGAGATCTGGCGGTCGGCGAGATGGGCGATCCCGACCTGGTCGAGGCACGCACGGGCCAGCTCGCGGTGGGCCTTGCCGGGCCGTCGCAGCCAGCCGAGTGAACCGTAGAGGCCCATCGTGACGACGTCGAGAGCGCGGGTCGGGAAGTCCCAATCGACGCTTTCTCGCTGCGGCACGTAGCCGACCCACGATCTGCGCCGGCGCGGCGGCGCGCCGCAGATCTGGACCCAGCCGGTGATCGGCTTGACCAGGCCGAGAATCGCCTTCAGCAGGGTGGACTTGCCGGCGCCATTCGGACCGACGATGGCGACGAGCTGACCTTCCGGGAGCGTCAGGTCGATGTCCCAGAGCACCGGCTGCGTGTGGTAGGCGACGGTCAGATCATGAACCTCGACGGCCGGCGCTCGGGGCGCATCGACTGCCTGAGGGGTCCGATCGTGAGCTGAGCTCGGCGAGATCTGGGCTGAGGCAGCGTCCATCTCAGGGGCCCTCGGCCGCTGCGGTGTCGCCGTTCGCCGCCGAGACTCCGTCCTCGACCGCGGCGGCGTCATCCGCGGCCGGCGCCAGCGCCTCGACAATCGTATTGACGTTGTGGCGCACCATGCCGTCGTAGGTGCCTTCGAGGGTGCCAGGAGCGCCCATCGCGTCTGAGAACAGCTCGCCGCCGATCGCGACTTCGTGGCCTCGCTCTCGCACCGCCCGCTGCACGGCCTCGACTGTGCGGCGGGGCACGCTCGACTCGACGAAGATCGCCGGCACGCGGCGTTCGGCAACCAAGTCAACCACCCGGTCGACGTCGCGCAGACCGGCTTCTGCAACGGTCGACAGCCCCTGCACGCCGACGACGTCCAGGCCGTATCGGGTGCCGAAATAGCCGAATGCGTCGTGCGCAGTGACCAGAATCCGCGCTGCCTCTGGGATCGTGGCGACGCGTTCGGCGGCCCAGGCATCGAGCGCGAGGAGCTCGTCGGTCGTCGCCTCGGCTCTCTCTTGGATCTCGGCCGCGTGTTCAGGAGCGATCGTCGCCAGCGCCTCGGCCACCGCCGGCACTGTTTCTGCCCACAGGCCGACGTCGAACCAGAGATGGGGATCCGGATGGCCGCCGGCGTCGTCCGGCACGAGAAGGCGCTCGGAGTCGACGCGCTCGGCGACCGCGACAACCGGCCGATCCTGCGCCAGGCGCTCGAGGATCTCGCCCATCTTCCCCTCGAGAAAGAGGCCGTTGTAGAGGATCAGGTCGGCGTCGGCGAGGCGGCGCACGGCGCTCTCGCTCGGCTTGTAGAGATGCGGATCGATCCCCGGTCCCATGAGCGCCTCGACGCGCACCCGATCGCCGCCCAGACGCTCGGCGAGGTCGGCGATCATGCCTGTGGTGGCAACGACTCGTGGGCGAGGATCGTCCACGTCGTCGCTACCGGCGCCGCAGCCCCAGAACGCGAACGGGCCCGCGAGAAGCAGCGTGGCGAGCGCGACGGCGCGGAATAGGCCACCGAACGCTGATCGAGGCTGCTCGGGCGATCGGCTTCTGGCGGTCGAAGTCGCGGCGGCCCGGGTCGTGATGGCGAAGGTCGAGGTGTTTGGGATCGAGTGCACGATGCGGCTCCAGGGGAATTTTGACTCTCCAAAATTATTGATTGAGGTCTTCAAAAAGTCAATCCAGGCTTGCTGTATCCGACGCGACGCGCCGGGTAAGATCGGCGGCCTGTCAGCCGTCGCACCGAGCCCCGCACGGAGATTTCATGCCCAGCCTTCGCGATCGCTTGTCTCGTCACCGTCTCGGACTCGTTCTCGCTCTGACGGTCTGCCTTGCTGCCTGCGCTTCGGAGTTCGGCATGCCGATTTCGTCGCCGATTGAGCCGGACGATGGGGGCGACGCCACGCCTTCCTGGTCGCTCGCCATCCACGGAGGCGCCGGCGTCTTCGAGCGAGACATGGACCCGAAACGCCGCGCGCGGGTGGTTTCGGCACTCGAATCGGCGCTCGAGGCGGGACGGACGCGCCTCGCCGCGGGCGACTCGGCGGTTGACGTCGTCGAGGCCGTGGTTCGCCAGCTCGAAGACGCTCCGGAGTTCAACGCCGGCAAAGGCGCCGTCTTCAACGCCGAGGGTGGTCATGAGCTCGACGCGGCGATCATGGACGGTCGAACGCTCGATGCCGGAGCGGTCGCCGGGGTGACGACGCTGCGCAATCCGATCTCACTGGCGCGGGCGGTGATGGAGAAGTCGAAGCATGTCTTTCTCATCGGCCGCGGGGCCGAGGCGTTTGCCGCCGAGCTCGGGTTCGAGACGGTCGCGCAGGACTATTTCTTCGTTGATGCCCGCCATCGCCAGTGGCTCGAGGCGCAAGAGCGCGAAGCGGAAGAGCGGGATGCGCGGGCACCAGCCGATGGGAAGGATCTGTCGACGGTGGGCGCTGTCGCCCGCGACCGCGAGGGGCATCTCGCGGCCGCGACCTCGACCGGCGGTCTGACCAACAAGCGCTTCGGGCGGGTCGGGGACGTGCCGGTGATCGGCGCTGGGACCTTCGCTGACGATCGCAGCGCGGCGATCTCGTGTACCGGCTGGGGCGAGAAATTCATCCGCCGTGCCGTTGCCCATGACGTCTCCGCGCGCGTTGCCTACGGCGGCCGGACGCTCGAGACGGCGGTGCGAGAAGTGATCGACGAAGAGCTCGATTCGGGCGATGGCGGTCTGATCGCGGTGGGCGCCGACGGTTCGATCGTCCTCGCTTTCAACACGTCCGGCATGTACCGAGGCGCCGCCGATGCCAACGGGCGCTTCGAGGTCGGCATTTGGGACACGATGGAGCCGAGCAACCGATGAGCAATCGCCTGGCCGACGAGATCAGTCCGTATCTGTTGATGCACGCAGACAACCCGGTGGACTGGATGCCCTGGGGACCGGAGGCGATCGAGCGAGCGCGACGCGAAGACAAGCCGATCTTCCTGTCTGTGGGCTACGCCACCTGCTATTGGTGTCACGTCATGGAGCGCGAGAGCTTCGCCGACGCCGGGACAGCGGCGCTGATGAACGAGCGGTTCATCAACATCAAGGTCGACCGTGAAGAGCGCCCCGAGCTCGACGAGATCTACATGGCCGCCACCCAGATCTTCACGCAGCAGGGCGGCTGGCCGAATTCGGTCTTCCTGACTCCGGCGCTTGCCCCGTATTTCGCCGGCACCTATTTCCCACCGGTCGATCAGCACGGCCGGCCGAGCTTCAAGACGGTCTTGCTGTCGATGGACCTCGCCTGGCGGACGCGTCGTGACGAGGTCGAACAGCAGGCGAGCGACCTCGCCGATGCCATGCGACGGATGCTCGAGGAGCGCGGTGCGCCCTCCGATCACGTCGCCGCGGCGGACGCTGCCGAGCGCGCCAAGCGCTCGCTGATGGCTCGTTTCGACGCCGAACACGGTGGCTTCGGCGCGGCGCCGAAGTTCCCCACGCCGTCCAACCTCCTCCTGCTGCTCGATCTCGCCCCCGAGGACGCGCGGGCCGCCGAGATGCTCGAGGGGACGCTCGACGCGATGGCGCGAGGCGGCATCTATGACCAGCTGGCCGGCGGCTTCCATCGGTATGCGACCGATCGTGCCTGGCTGGTCCCCCATTTCGAGAAGATGCTCTACGACAACGGGCTGCTGCTTGAGGTCTATGCCCTCGACTATGCCCGCACCGGATCGCCGGAACGTGCGCGCATCCTTCGCGAGACGGCGCGCTTTCTGTCTCGAGAGATGACCGATTCAGCGGGGGCCTTCCACTCGGCGATCGACGCCGAGGTGGGCGGCCGAGAGGGGGCCTACCACGCCTGGACGGCCGAGCAGCTGGTGGCGGCGTTGGGCTCTGAGGACGCGGGCTTTCTGGCCGGCCTCTACGGCTTTGACGATGTGCCGTTCTTCGATGGCGACCACTACGTCCTGCACCACCCACGATCGTTCGAGGAGCTCGCCGCGGCCCGCCGCCTCGACCCGAGCGAGCTGCGTGCGCAGGTCGAGCCGCTGCGCGCCAAGTTGCTCGCGGCGCGCGAAGAGCGGGAACAGCCGCGGGTTGACGACAAGGTGCTCGCCGATTGGAACGGCCTCGCCATCGCTGGCTTGGCCCGCGCCGGCGACCTCCTCGAGGCGCCGGAGCTTGTCGATCAAGCGCGCGCGGCAGCTCGCTTCGTCCTCGATCAGCTGGTCGACGACGACGGACTCCTGCATCACAGCTGGCGGGCAGGAACGCGACGCTTCGCGGCCTACCTCTCGGACTACGTCTCCGTCGTCCATGGACTGCTGGCCCTGCACGACGCCGAGGCAGCGACCGAGACATCGGAGTGGCTTGACGTCGCGATCCGGCTGGCGCAGCAGATGTGTGACCGCCTGGAGGATCCGAAGATGGGCGGATTCTTCACCGCCGAGGCTGCGGACGACGTGCTCTTTCGCTCGAAAGAGATCTACGACGGTGCGCTGCCGGCCGCCAACGGCATGGCGGCCGACGTTCTCCTTCGTCTCGCGGAGGCGGATCCAGCGCGGAGCGACACCTGGTTCGCCGCCGCCGAGCGGACGCTGCGAGCCTTCACCCGCGTCGTGGAATCTCAGCCTGAGGGCGCGAAGATGCTCGCTCTCGTCAGCCGCAGGTGGCATCGTGCCTCAGAGGCTCGGGCGCAGACACCGTTCGAGAACGTCGAGGGAGGGCTCCGGGTGCATCGACTCGTCGCCGACGCGGCGCGCGGCGTCGTGACGCCGACGCTCCACCTCGACCCGCTCGAGGACGGCGCCGTCCCGACCGCCGGCCGCACTTTCCGGCTCGAGCTGGCGATCCGCGACGGCTGGCACCTGGATGCGCCGCCGAGCGGAGACGCGCCGCAGCCCGACGCGCCGCAACCAGCCCTCTCTGGAGCCGACGAGGCGCGGGTCGAAGCGTTGCGGATCGTCGGTGAGCCGAAGCTCGTCTCTCTCGAGTGGCCGGTGCCGGAAGAGCTGCCGGCGGCCGACGGTGGCACGCCGCGGCCGATCTATCGCGGCACCGTCGAGATTCGCGGCCGCTTCGCCGCCGGCGACGGCGCACCGCGTCTGCTCCTGCGTTTCCAGCCCTGCGACGACCTGCGCTGCCTGCCGCCGGTCGAGCTCGACGTCGTCGCGGCGACGTCGGGCGACTGAGCGGGCGCTGGTCTCGTCGTCGGCACGAGACGACTCCGCGCTCGACTCTCCGTATCCCGGAACAAAGCTGCTTCATCCGAAAAGATTTCTTGCCCTCGGCAGATCGGCAAGAACCCTAGGCTTTCTCACGCAAACGTGAGCAATCCGGGGCCAGTCTTGTGATTGAAAAGGGTTCCTGCTAACGTACGATTCCTCTCTTCTATTAGCGATGTCCTATGCGTCGTCGCTTGTCTGTTTGAACCGGCCGTCAGTTGGCCCAGGGAGGAAAGGATGCCCATCTCCGAAAGCAGCAGCAGCAGTCATTCGGCGCCGGTCGTCGTCGCGCTCCGCCGGCTCCGTGCACAGCTCGGTGGGGAGGTCTTCGAAGCGGTTCCGCCGGTTCCGCCGTCGCCCTCCGTCATCGAGCGCCCGCGATTGCGGGCCTCGGAGTTGATCGGGTCCTGTTATCAGAGCCTGCTTCGCCGCGCGAGACGCCACTTGCACGAGCGAGGCTACGGCAGCACGCTGAGCCCGAGCGATCTAGTGCACGAGGCCTATCTGCGCGCAAGTCGCGAGAATCAAGAGGTTTACGAGGGTGAGAAGCATTTCGTCTTCGCCCTCGATCGGTCGATGCGCGACATCCTGGTGCAGGAGTTGCGCGCTCGCAAGCGGCTCAAGCGCGGCGGCGACCAGACCCAGATCGAGCTCGAGGACGCACCGCTTGAGATTGAGCCGACCGATCCCTCGGCCCTCGATCTGCGGCAGGCGCTGATTCTGCTTCGTCGCCGCCGGCCTCAGCAGGCTCGCATCGTCCGAGAGCGAGCCTTTGAAGGGCGGACCGTCGAGGAGATCGCCGAGGCGACCGGTCTCTCGACCGCGACCGTCAAGCGGCGCTGGACGAGCGCCTGTCGGTGGATCCGCTTCCAGCTTCGCTGATCGCCAGCCGTATGTAGTTTTTGCAGATCCCCTGAAGATTCTTGATCCGTTCGTCGGCGCGTTGGCAGCTTCTTAAGTGTCAAAGCGAAACGTTCGAGGCGAACGAAACTAAATCCCGTCCATTGAGAGTCAGATCTCGCAGAGCCTTTCGGGGCACTGCACGGGAGAACCTCGCTCGATTCGAAATCGAAAGAACTGAATCCTAAGGAGAGGCAGACCATGTCCAGACTTCAGGTAGATTCGCCGATCGAAATCGCTTACGGCCGCCGCACCGACCGCGAACTCGAGGCGATGCACGCAGCCGCGGCCGATGGCCAGCGGTACAGCATCAACATGATCAACAATTCTGGCGCCACGTGGACGTTCTACGTCTACCAGAAGCTGCCGGCGCAGGTCGCTGACGTCTTCTCGCTGGCCTGGTTCGCCAGCCCGTTCCAGATCCGCGACGGGAACTCGATCAAGTTCAGCTGGGAGATCGATTACAGCTTCGTCTGGAGTGCCACAGGCGTCGTGCGTCCGGGAGTCGACTTTGATGCCCAAGGCGTGGTTCCTTGCAGCCCGAGCGGCAACAACACGACCGAGTTCTCGACCACCGGTGGCCCGGGTCTCAGCCCTCCGGTGCAGGGTCCGCCGGCCGGATCGCTGGTCATCAATGACGCATCCAACGTCCCCGCCAACACGTTCTCGGTCGGCATCGGCATGTCGGGAACGGGCACGTTCGCCGTGCAGGCGGGTCCGAACCTCAAGCACACCTTCACGCCGACGCCGACCTATTGGATCGCCGCCGGCTACAACGTGACGGTCGGCAAAGTGCTGTCAATCGACACGATCACCCAGACCGCCGAGGCGCAGTTCCCGGCCGCGGTCTACGCGCTCGAGGCCACGCTCCAGGACGACAACACCTGGGATATCCAGAACGGCTGACCATCGCCGGGACGGGGTCGGGAGGGCGACAGGCCGTCCTCCCGACCCCGTTCGACTGGAACGCGAGGCCGAGCGATGACGATGAATCTCTGGTTCGTGAACGACAGTAGCAATGCTGGCCAGGTCATCGTCGCTCAATCGTTTTCGAATTTGGGCTCCGGCACGACCGGCGGCAACTCGCAGCTGGCCTGGCTGCAGACCGGTGCGAATCAGGGAGTGTCGGTGAATTTCCAGTGGTCCATCGATGACGATTTCGTCTGGTTCGCAAGCCAGGGTGCGACATCGAGCCAGCAGGTTCTCGCCACGTCATCGACCGAGGACGTCGTCACTCTCTCGTTCGACTCGCGCGGATTTAAGTTCCAGCAGGTGACCGACGTCTCGCGCGAGGCGACCAGCCTGCAGGTTCAACAGGACGGCTCAATTCCCAACCCGTCGAACTGCCGCGTCGGGATTGGAATGTCCGGCGCCGGAACGTTTGCTCAGGCGGCGCAGCCGAACATCGACCTGGCCTTCGAGGTGGTGTCGACAGCGAACTATGCGATCGCATTCGGGAATTGGACCGTCGCCACCAACGACACGCTGCCGGCGGTCGTCGTCGATTCCCTCACCGAGTTCACGTTCGCCACCGGCTACACCACGATGACGGCGACGTTGTCCACGCAGAACACCTTCACCATCACGCCCGGTCCACCGCCAGAGAGCGCCGCCGAATCCAAGCGACCCACGGTCGTCTACCGCGCCGGCGTCGGCGTGGTGTCGTCCAGCTGACTTGCCAGCCGGTGCCGGCGTCTGTCGTTCGATCCCAGAAATCTTCCTCGTCGGAGACGTCATGCCATCCAACGCTAGAAATCGATCGAGAAAGGCCCTTGAGATGTCGGGAGTTCCTATCGGTACTGTGTGTCCCTTCGCCGGCCAGGTCGACCCTGTGTCAGGCGCCGTCAACTCGGTGTGGTCGAGCCGTGCTTGCTCGCCAACGCAACCGGCCGCGGCGAAGCCATCGAGCGATGGGCCTGTCAACTACCTCGAATCGCAGGGCTGGATGCTGTGTGACGGCCGGTGGCTTTCTCAGGCGGGCTATCCGGAGCTCTACTCCGTGATCGGTAATCTGTACGGCTCACAAAGCGGATCGTCCGGTGATCAGTTCCGCATCCCGGACTACCGCGGGTTGTTTTTGCGCGGTTTCGATGCCGGAGCCGGCATGGACCCGGACGCCGGCAACCGCACGTCGCCGGACGGCCAGGCGACCGAGAATGTCGTCGGCTCGATTCAGTGCGACGCCTTTCAGACGCACACGCACGACTACAAGCTGGTGCAGACGAGCGGCATCTCTCAGCAGGGAAACGCCGCCGGCACCTCCGCCACCAGCACGCCGAGCGGAGACCCCAACTCGCCGGCGCTGACTTCGTCGGAAACGCGCTCGCGCAACGTCAATGTGAATTACGTCATCAAGTTCCGCTGAGCGAAGGAGATCGATCG
>JBCBCF010000013.1:27319-31862 GCA_038530905.1 Acidobacteriota bacterium | reverse complement strand
TTCTCCGCTACGAACGCTTCAGCGATACCGACGAGACGGCCGACGCGTTCATCCTGCCGGAGGATCACTTCACCCACTCTTTCGAGACCGAGTTGACCTACGCGCGGTCCGGCTGGCAGCTCAATGCCGAGGCGAGCTGGAATCAGCGCTCCGGCTGGGAGTTCTGGGGCCTGCCGGGCAATACCGAATTCGATCCCGAGCAGGAGGACTACCTCCTCTACAAGGCCTCGATCGCCAAGACCTGGTTCTTCCCCAAGTTCCGCAAGCTCGGCATCGAGCTCGAGCATCTGGGCGGTGAGGATCTCGATCGCTTCTCGAAATATGATTTCGGCACCTTTGGTGACGGCAGCGTGGCTGGCTACCAGAACGGCCTCGTGCGCGCGGAGGAAGCGAGCGGATTCCACGTGGATCTCGGCATCGGAGTGTCGTCGTCGCTGCAGCTCGGCTTCGTCGTCGACGCGCTCTGGGTGACAGACGAGGTCGGTGCCCTCGAGGATGAGCTGCTTGCCGGCGTCGGCGTCGAGGGCACGATTCCTGGACCGTGGTCGACGCTCGTCAACCTCGAGATCGGCGTGCCGGTGGAAGGCCCGGGCGACGGGTTCTCGGCCTATATCGTTTTTCTCAAGCCGTTCAATCGATGATCCCGACACGCGGATGACCGATCCCGACGGACGCGGCAGCGAGCCGCTGGAGGCGGTGGAGCTCGAGATCGGCGATACGCTCGATCTCCACAGCTTCCCGCCGCGCGAGGTCCAGGCTTTGGTCCGCGACTACCTCGATCTCGCCTACGAGCGGGGCCTGCGCGAGCTGCGGATCGTCCACGGCAAGGGGATCGGTGTCCAGCGTCGGATGGTGCGATCGATTCTCGAACGGGACCCGCGCGTCGTCTGGTTCAGCGATGCGGCGGACGCCGCCTCCTGGGGCGCGACGCGCGTCCGTCTCGAGTAGCCGTGCCGAAGCGCCTGCCGAAGGTCGCGCGACGGGCCTTGCGACGGGCGCGGCGCCGGCTCGTGCCGTCGAACCTGCGCATCGTTTACCATCCTCGCTACGGCGCCCGCTTTCCCGGCTCACCGGTCGATCCGCTGCGCGCCGAGCGGATTCTGACCTTCCTTCTCTCCGAAGGTTTGATCCTGCGTGATCAGGTGAAGCGCCCCAAGCCGATCTGGCTCAAGACGCTCGAGCGTGTGCACGCTGCCGACTACCTGGAGAGCCTGCACGAGCCGGAAACGGTGTCGGCGGCTTTCGGCCTGACCATCGAGCGGACGCTCGCCGAGCGCGTGATCGACCTCCAGCGCCTGCACGCTGCCGGCACCCTCCTCGCCGTGCGGCGAGCCCGCCGGACCGGCGTCGGGATCAACCTGGGCGGTGGCTTTCACCATGCCCACGCCGATCGCGCCGGTGGCTTCTGCATGATCAACGACCTGGCGGCGGCGATCGCCGCCGAACGGGCGCGAGGCTTCTCGGCGCCGATCCTCGTTGTCGATCTCGACCTGCACGACGGCGACGGCACGCGATCGATGTTCCGCGACGATTCGACGGTCCACACGCTGTCGATCCACGCGCATCATTGGGACGAGGCCGAAGCTATCGAGTCCACCGCGGTCGAGTTGGGAGCGCGCGTCGATGGCGCGCGCTACCTCGAGGTGCTGCGAGAGACCCTGCCGCCGGTGGTCGAGCGCTTCGAGCCGAAGCTCGTGATCTACGCCGCCGGCTGCGATCCGGCGCGCGACGACGCTCTGGGAGACTGGCAGCTCGACGCCGCGGCGATGCTCGAGCGCGACCGCTTCGTCGTCGAACAGACGCGAGCGGCGTCGGCGTCGCTGGCGGTCGTGCTGGCCGGCGGCTACGGGCCGGAGAGTTGGCGCTACTCGGCGCGTTTCTTGAGCGATCTCGAGCGCCCTGGGCGTCCGATCGAGCCGCCCTCGACCCCCGAGATCACCCTCGCCCGCTATCGCTGGATCTCGAGTCTCTTCGACCCGTCGGAGCTGACCGGCGAGGACGCGAGCGGCGACGAGTTCGGCTTCACCGAAGAGGATCTGGAGCTCCCCGGCTGGCGACGGCTGCGGGAGACCCGATTCCTCGGCTTCTATTCGAGTCACGGCGTCGAGCTCGTGCTCGAACGAGCGGGCTTCCTCGATCGGCTGCGCGACCTCGGTTACCCGCATCCGCAGATCGAGCTGCAGCTCGAGGATCCGGGCGGCCAGACGCTACGCGTCTACGGTGATCCCGATCGCGTCGATCTGCTGGTCGAGCTGCGGCTGCACCGCGACCGCCGGGAGGCTCCGGGCCTCGAGCTCTTATCGATCGACTGGCTGCTGTTGCAGAATCCGCGCGCCAAGTTCCCGTCGCAGCGCGGCCGCCTACCCGGCCAAACGCATCCGGGCCTCGGCATGCTGAGCGACGTCGTCGCCATGTTGATCGTGGTGTGCGAGCGCTTGCACCTCGACGGCATGGTCTTCGTCCCATCGAGATTTCATATCGCTGCCACCGGCCGTCGCTTCATGCGCTTCTTCGATCCGCAGGCGCAGATTCGGTTCGAGGCGATGGCCGATGTGCTGGAGGGTGTGCCGCTCGACGAGGCCAGCCGGCGGGTTGCCGACGGTCGCGTGATCGACCAAGACAGCGGCGAGCCGGTCGCCTGGAGCCCCCTGCCCATGGGCCTCGCCGTCAGCGACAAAATGAATCGATGGCTGGACGAGCGGTCGAGCGAGCCGATGGAGAAGCCGCGGTTCGCTCTGCGCCCACCTCCGGTCGTCGACCCGCCGTGACCCGTCGGGATCATCGATCTCGTGTCGAAGGGGTGAGGCCGGAAAAAGTGGGGGCGGGGTCGGCGCAAGGAGTGAAGAACCGCCGACCCCGCTGAAAGAAGCCTGGCGCGCCGGCCGTCGGCCGCGGCGCCAAAGAAAGAGTAATCGTTCTCGGCCGCGGCGTGATAAAACCCGGTCGGCGATACTGTTTCCGTACCGGCCTTAGGATGAGCGTTTCGACTCGGGCTGGTCCGCCCTCCTCGGATCCGCCTCGCCGTGTCGAGATTTCGAGCTATGTCGCCGTCTTCCTCACTCCACGATCCGATTCTCGCGACTCTGCACCGCGTCGTGCATCGGCATTCGAGCGCGCGCCGCGTCAGCGAGCAGGTGTCGGACTCGCCGAACTATGTTTCGCGGCTGCTCGGTGGGCGGATCAAGTTGCGGGTCGACGTGCTCGAAAGGATCCTGGCCGCACTCGACATCTCACCGGCGGCGTTCTTTCACGAGGCGCTCGGGACCGGCGAGATCGATCCAGCCGAGCTGGTCCGGCTGGGACGCGAGCTCGACCACGTCGAGCCGTCACCGCGCATCGGACGACTGCTCGAACGTTGTGCGACGCTCGCGGCCTCGGTGGACGGCGAGCATGCGCTCGATCCGCAGCTTGATCTCGAAATCGACAGCTGGTGCGCTCGGCGCGGTCGCGACCCGGAGCAGGCCGCAGACGAGCTTCTCGACACGCTCGAAGCATGCCTTGATGGCGCCCGGCTGGCCTCGCGCGCGCAGGTCGCCGACGCCGTTTCGGCCCTCGCGTCGATGCTGCGTGTCCTCTCGCAGCGCGGCTCGGCCGCCGACCTCACGGCGGCCGCCTGGAAGCTGGTGCGCTCCGCCGAGTCGCCGTTTCACGAAGGCCGCGTGCTTCAGCGCGCTGCGGTCTTGCTGGTCGCGACCGGCCGGCCGGAGTTCGCCGCTCCGCTCGCGACGCGGGCGACCGACGCGTTCGCCCGCGCCGGCTGCTGGCAGTCGCTCGCCAAGTCGCTGGTCACCCGCGCCACCGTGGCGACGCGCCTCGAGCGCCCGCGGGAAGCCAAGGCGCTCTACGAGGCTGCGGTTCGTCAGCTCCCTGCGAACGAGGTCCCGAACCTCTTCGCGGCCTGGCAGGGGCTCTCCTACTGTCATCAGCAGCTCGGCGATTTGTCGGCGGCGGTGCGCGCCCTCGAGGCGGCCCGTCGAGTCTACGGCGAACGATGCGACGCCCAGCGTCCGTGGCTCGAGTGGCGAGCGGGATCGCTCGCTCTGGAGCTGGGCGAGCTGGATGCAGCATGCCGCGCCTTCGAGCTCGCCATCGAGCGATTCGAAGAATTCGCGCAGTTGATCGACGCCGCGCTGGTCGCCGTCGAGCTCGCCGAGGCGCATTGGCAAGCGGGCCGACCTGCCGCCTCGCGTCGAGCCTGTGAGCGGGTCCTCCCTTGGCTCGAAGCCTTTGTCGGCAATCCGATGGCCGAGGCCGCGCTCTGGGAGCTGTTGCGCCTGGCGGGCCGCGGCGAGTTGACGCTGGCCGCTCTCCAGGCGACGCGATGCCGGCTCGACGAGAGCCGGCGCGCCGCCGCCTCGTCGCGCTGAACCTCAACCGTTGGGGTCGTTGGTCGGTCCGAAACTCTCCGGGTCGGCGCACGGATCAAAGCCGTTGGGATCGTTGGTCGGTCCGAAGCCGTCGCTCTTGGAGTCGCAGGTCGAATTGGCTCCGTTGGGGTCGTTGGTCGGTCCGAAGCCGTTGGGGTCGTTGGTCGGTCCGAAGC
>JBCBCF010000013.1:0-27219 GCA_038530905.1 Acidobacteriota bacterium | reverse complement strand
CCGTTGGGGTCGTTGGTCGGTCCGAAGCCGTTGGGGTCGTTGGTCGGTCCGAAGCTGTCGTCGCGCGACCAGTCGAACACCGACAGAGTGTCGAGGACGTTCGACCAGAGATCGACGAACAGTCCGGGGCCGCGAACGTCATTCGCGAGAGCTGGGCCGGCCGGCGCGAGCAGGAGGCCAACGACGGCGGCCGCTGCGAGAACGCGAGGAACGGACGGGCGGCGGGAGAGCTGAGGTGTCAGAGCACGGAACATGACTCACCTATTCGTCAGCGGCCGGAGACGCGCTCCACTGCGCGTCCTCGCCGCTCGACATTTCGGTGAATCTTACGGGCGGGCCCGCTCGTCGACAGGACGCAGGCCTGCGTCCATCTCGGAGCCGGGCGCTCAACGTGCTCAGCGGTCCTCGGTGTCCTCCGTCGCCGACGGTCGTGCGACCGTCCGGATCATCAACGAACGATGGTTCTGGTGGTTCGCATCCCGCGATCCGACGACCGGTGACCAGCCGCGTGACTGCTCCTCACGCTGCGCGGCAGGAATGAGCTCGGTGTCCGGCGAGCGATCGACGCAGACGAAGAAGCGCGACGGATCGCCCGGCGGGTAGCGGACGCCGACCCACGACGCGCCCTCCGGCACCTCGACACCGTCGACCGGGACGCCGTAGAAGCGGCCGCCGCTGTCGACGCCGGCCGGGACCGCGCCGGCCCGTGTCGAGAAGGTGGCGTAGGGGAGGTTGCTCGGGCGCCCGGCTTCGTCCTCGAAGAACACCACCTCGAAGTCGATCGCGTCTTTCTCGAGCCGGTTGGTCTGCAGCCAGCAGACGCACACCTTGTCGATGCGACGGCTGACGAGAGTCGAGCTGTCGAGGCGGCGCAGGTGGATGCCGAAGGACGCGCTGGGCACGAAGCCGTACCCGGTCTCGGGAACGCCGTCATCGACCGTCGGAGCCCCGACGCAGGCATCGTCCGGCACGGCCCGCCGAAACGCCACGGGTTCTTCGGGGATAGCGAGCGCTGCCGCCTGCTTGCGGGCCGCGACCTTGGCGGGAGAGGTGTCCGGCGTTTCGGGCTGGATGGCGTCGAGACCGAAGTCTTCCTCGTAGGGGTTCTTGGGCCTCTCGTTGCGAGGCACTCTCGCCTTTGCACGAGGCTTCTCTTCGGCGGCCTCTGTGGCGGTCGTCGTCGGGCTTTCTGGCGGCGCCTGCGCGGTGCAGCCGGCGGTCGGAAGAAGGAAGAGGAGACCGGCGGCGAGGGCGAGACGGAAGTCGAACATCGAGGCGGCTCCGGAGGATGCGGTCAGAACGTGGGTCGGAACAAGAGCAGGACGGAAGCGCGCCGATGTCGACCGGCCGTTGGTCAGCGAGTTGGTGGGCCGGTTTGCTCGAAGACGACGTGCACGATGCGCAGTCTTGGATCGCGGCTGCCGGGATCGTGTTGGTGCTGAAGGTCGTCGTGCAGATGGTGCTGAGCTGCGTTGTGTGCGGATTCCGTTCTCGCTGGTGCCGCGGTCGCTGCTCCGTTGACCAAGGCTTCCCGCTGTTCGCGAGGACCGTCGAAGACGACGCGGAACGGAGGCTTGGCGCGGGTCGCAGCGCTCAGCTCGATCGCCCGGTCCGGGAAGGTGTCGATCTCGAGGCGCACCTCGACGCGGGCGTCTCGAATCGGTCCGTCGGCCGGCTCGAACTCGAGGGAGTAGAACGTGACTTCGTCGGTGGCGAGGGTGTTGCGCGGATCGTCGGCCGGCCGCCACGTGCCGTTTGCTGCCGCGTCGCCGAGTCGCAACGAGAACGTCGACGCCAGCGTCTCGAGCTGGGCGGCGTGAAAGGCCCGCTCCGCCTCTGCGTCGAGGGTGCGCGGATCGTCGGCAGTGGCGAGGAACGCCGCGGCGACCTCGCGGGCGGGAATCTCGACGTCGACCCGCACCCGCAAACCGCGCTTGTCATCGATCCGCAGATCGGCATGGAGCGACGGCACGTCGGGATTGATCTCGTGGCCGACGCTCGGCGCCACTGTGCCGACGAGCAGCGCCATCGTGCCGACGAGCAGCGCCCCGAGGATGGCGCTCAATGCACCGCGTGGGTTGGCCCGCCGCGAGGTCACGACGTCTTCCCCGCGTCGTCTGAAGCCTGCAGCAGGCCGCGGCGGCGCGCGATCTCGCGCAGGAAGTCGAACGGGAAGATGCCGGACGCGCAGCCACCCTCGAGAGCCAACGTGACGGCATAACGGCCGACCGGCGCCGCGTCGACGCTCCGCACCGGCTGCGCCGGCTCGCGATACTCGATCTCGCCTCCCTGATGCCCTCGACAGCGGGCGCAAGGGCAATAGCCTTGCAAGAGATCCCACGGCAGCTCAGCGGTGGCGCCGTCGTCCCAGTGCAGGGCGAGCGAGCGCCGGTCGGGCAGACGGCGCAGCTTGACGAGGGCGATGCCGGTCGCTGGATAGCGCATCGGCGGCACTCTACCGCGCTCGAAGAGCACCTGGCGCAGCGGCTTGGCCGCCCTGAACCGGCGGCTTGCCCGCCCTGAACCGGCCCCATATGCTGCCGTCATGGACGAGATCGCCCCGCGGCGCCGGGTCCGCCGTTGTTCGATGCGGTGCTTCAGATCGAAGGTACCGAACCTCCGGCCGCGGGCGGCCCACGCGCTCGTGGTCCTGTCGTTCCTCGTGGTCCTGGGCTGTGCAGAGCCCGACGTCGTCCCGCCGGCGGAACCAGCCTCCTGGGCCGCGACCGCCGTCGAGGAGACGGTCGAACGTGTGGCGGGCGACTGCGCGGGCGCCGAAGGGTGCGTGCGCTTCGTCGCGACGTTCCCGCGCTTCGCTGCTGATTCGACCGGCGCGGACTCGACGGACGCCGCGGATTCGCGGCGCCTGATGGACCTAGAGATCGCGCGCCTCCTGTCGAAGGCCCCACTGAGCGCCGGACCGTCAGACGAGCCGGCGAAGAATCTTGGGGATCAAGCCGATCGCTGGATCGGCGCTTGGCGCACTGCCCTCCATGAGGTTCCAGAGGCAGGTCCGCAGCGCTGGTTGATCGACAAGCGTGTCGACGTGATCCATGAGGCGCCGATGATCCTTAGCCTCCGAGCCACCGAGCTGCGCTCAACCGGCGGGGCCCACCCGAACGCGTGGTCCGCCTATGTCTCTTTCGATCGGTCGCAGGGCCGCCCTTGGCGGCTCGAGCACCTCTTGATCGACGGATTCGAGGCGCCGCTGCGGGCCAGGTTCGAGGCACGGTTCCGGACGGAGCGCGAGATGTCGCCGGAGCAGTCGTTTCGCAGCGTTGGCTTCACGCTCGAAGACGACCGGTTGAGGCTTCCCGAACAGTGGGCGATCGTCGAGGACGGACTTCTGTTCTTCTTCAACGCCTACGACATCGGCCCCTATGCTCTCGGGCCGACCGAAGTTCGAGTCGAGCGCGAGGCCCTCTCGGATCTGGTGGCCCCCGACGGCCCGCTCGCCGCGTGGGCAGCAGTCGAGGACTGAGCAGCGCTACTGGAGCTTGACGCCCATCTGCTCGCCGGAATCGAACCCGACGATGCGCTTGACCTGGGTGCCGCGCGGAATTGTGTCTTCCAGGTGGTGGTTCAAGCGCCGGAGCGTTTCCATCGGAACGTCGGACGGATAGCGGATGTTGAATTGCTCGAGTGTCATCGGCCGGTCGAGGGTGACGAGCCGAACCCTCTGCGGCTCAACCCGCAACAAACGACGGTCGGTCAGCTGAGCAAAGCTATCGATCGTCTCCTGCAGAGGCCGGCCGGCGTCATTCCAGGCATTGGACCGAGCGGCGCCCAGCAGACGATAGGTGCGCCCGTCGTAGCGCGAAAAGGCAGCGGTGCCGAGGATCTGCTGCTCGCCGGTGCCAGCGGAAAAGTATCGCTCCTGCTCGAGCGCGAGGCCGCCGCGCTGATCGCGCCAAGACTGGCCCAGCTGAATGCCCTGCTGACCGTAGAACGAGCGGGCCGCCGCTTCGGTGGTCTCCTCTGGGGCCAGCATCAGCTGGAACATCGCGTCTTCGTCCGGGCTGAGCGCGACCACCGCGCTGCGCGTGTTGAAGGCGGTCCACCCGCTCGGCAGCGTCAACCGGAAGGCTAGGTCCGGGTGAACGAAGTCGCGGCCCTGGAAGAAGCCTTGGCGCGGGTCGGGACCAAAGATCACATCTTCGATCAGGCGCATGTGGCGTTCCTGCCCGCGCTCGCCGGCGCGCTGCTCGGGAGGTAGCGCGTCCACCCGCTCTTGAGCGGTCTGCATGCGCTCTTCCGGATGCGGGTGCGTCGAGAGGTAGGTCGGCAGGCGCGCGCCCTCGCTGCCGCCGCTGGACGCGCTGAGCATTCGGAAGACGTCGACGAAGGCTCCGGGGTCGTAGTTTTCGAGCTGGGCGTAGCGGAAGCCGAGGGCGTCGGCCTCGCGTTCATCGTCGCGGCTGTGCTGGAGGAACAGAAGCTGGAGCCCGGATTGGGCCAGGCCGCCGAAGGCCTGCGCCAGCTCGGGCGCGGCGATCATGCCGACGCCGAGCCCGAGGTTTGCGAGCTGCGCTTTCGACAGCCGATCAGCGCCGTGCCGAGCCGTGACGTGGCCGATCTCATGCCCGAGGACCGCCGCCAGCTCGGCCTCGCTCGAGAAGTGGGCCATGATGCCGCGCGTCATGTAGATGAAGCCGCCCGGCAGCGCGAAGGCATTGACCACCGGATCGTCGAGCACGCGGAAGGTCCACGGCAGATCCGGCCGCTCGGACTCTGCCGCCAGCCGCTGGCCGATCTCGTCAACGTAGGCGGCCAGGTCCGGGTCGTCGTAGAGGCCGTACTGCTGCACGATCTGCGGATCTGTCTGACGACCGATCTGGATCTCCTGCTGCTCACTGACCAGGCTCAGCTGCCGCTTGCCGGTGGCCGGATTGGTGGCGCAGCCGGTCAAGAGCGCGGCGAGGGCGCCAAAAGCGACGAGACGACAGGCGATGGCGGGCATGGTGGCTCCTCGGAGAACGCGATGGAATGAATAGGGCGGCGAGCCTCCTGAGTCCGTTGAAGCCTAGCATTCCCCCAGGCTCGCACTGAGTGCGCTTGACTCAGGTCTGGGCGTCGCGCTGACGGGATTGGACTCTCGTTGCGCGTGGGTCCGGTCGGTCGCGTTCGCGTCCTTTAGACTGTCGACGTCACCCGATCCATGCGCTAGCTTCACTCCGACGCTCTGATTCCATTCCGACGCCCCGAGGGGGCCAGCATGCCTCAGCAGTCTCCGTTCACCCCGCCGCCCACCGTCGCCGACCGATCGCTGTCGACCGCGCTGACCCGCGACGCCGGCATCGAGATCCCGTTGATCTGCGGCGCGATGTATCCATGCTCGAATCCCGAGTTGGTTGCTGCGGTGTCCGAGGCCGGCGGCATCGGGATCGTGCAGCCGCTGTCGCTGGTTTACGTCCACGGCCATGCGTTCGAGGACGGGATGCGCCTCCTGAGCTCGTTGACCGACAAGCCGATCGGTCTCAACGTCATCGTCGAGAAGTCGTCGAAGGTCTACGAGGACCGGATGAAGCGCTATGTCGACGAGGCGATCGAGCATGGCGTTCGCTTCTTCGTCACCTCGTTGGGCGATCCGCGTTGGGTGGTCGAGAAGGCGCACGCTGTGGGCGGCAAGGTGTACCACGACGTCACGGCCCGCAAATGGGCCGAGCGCGCCGTTCGCTCGGAGGTCGACGGCTTGATCGCCGTCAACGCGCGAGCCGGCGGCCATGCCGGCGACCGCTCGCTCGCCGATTTGCTGGAGGATCTCTCGGACCTCGGCCCGCCGGTCGTGGCCGCCGGCGGCGTCGGCGCGGCGGCCGACTTCGTCGAGGCGCTGCGCCTCGGCTATGCCGGCGTGCAGATGGGCACGCGGTTCATCGCCACGGATGAGTGCAGCGCCCACGAGGACTACAAGCAGGCGGTGGTCGATTCCGACGAAGACGACATCGTTCTGACCGAGAGGCTGACCGGCGTGCCGGTGGCGGTGATCCGCACGCCACATATCGAGCGCATCGGATTGAAGGCCGGGCCGATCGCGCGGCGGATGTTGCGCGGTCGCCGCACCAAGCATTGGATGCGCATGTGGTATTCGCTGCAGTCGCTGTGGCGGCTCAAGAAGTCGCTCCACCGCAGCTACTCCTCGAAGGACTTCATGCAGGCGGGCCGCAGCGTCGCTGGCGTCGAGTCCATCGAGCCGGCAGGTGAGATCGTCCGTCGTTTCGCCGCTGCAGCCCGCCGCGATTTGGCAGATTCTGCGCCTGCAGCCAGAGCAGTGCGCGCGGCCGTTTGATCGCTCGCTCGCTCGCCAACGCTCGCTTGGGCGGCGCTTGAGGAGCGAATAAGATCGACTCGGTCCTCGTAGCTGTTCCATCGTCATCCTGGCTCGCCGACGCAGCATGTTGCGCTGTCGCCGCCGGAGCCGCGGCTTAGGAGGTTGGTTCGTGGCTCGATCCAGGACATTCGACAACACGTTCTTCGTTCGCCTGTTCTGCGCGCTTCTCTGCCTGTCATTCGTGGCCTGCGGCGACGGGTCGGTCGAGCTGTCGAGCGAGCGCAGTGAAGAAGGCAGCTCGCGCGGCGTGACCCTACGGATCGTCTCGGGCTCGGAGAACAAAGCGCTCGAGCCTTTGATCGAGGACTTTGCCCGTCGCCAGGGCGCGACGATCGACGTCGACTATCTGGGCAGCGTCGACATCTCGCTTGGTCTGGAGCAGGGAGCGGGCCTCGAGTACGATGCCGTGTGGCCGGCGAATTCCCTCTGGATCGTCCTCGGCGACACCCAGAACGTCGTCAAGCATGAGAAGAGCATCTTGCGCTCGCCGGTGGTTTTCGGCGTTCGCAAATCGCTCGCTCAAGAACTGGGCTGGACCGAACGCGACGTGCGGGTCGAGGACGTGCTGGACGCCGCCGAGTCCGGACGCCTGCGCTTCGCCATGACCTCGGCGACTCAGTCCAACTCCGGCGCCTCGGCCTACTTCGGCTTTCTGTCCGCTCTGGCCGGCTCCCCGGAGGTGCTGACCGGCGACGATCTCGACGACGCCACCATGCGTTCGAAGGTCGGCCGCCTGCTGCGCGCGGTGGATCGTTCCTCCGGCAGCTCAGGCTGGCTGGCCGAGATGTTCCTCGAGCGCTGGCCTCGCTTCGACGCGATGGTCAACTACGAAGCGATCATCATCGAGACCAACCGCGAGCTCGAAGCGCGCGGTCACGAGCCGCTGTGGACCGTCTATCCGGTCGACGGCCTGACCATCGCCGACTCGCCTCTCGGCTACGTCGACAAGGGGGACGGTGCCAAAGAGCGGCTCTTCCTCGATCTTCAGGAGTACCTTCTGTCCGATCGGGTGCAGCAGCGGATCTCGGAGCTCGGCCGGCGAACGGGTCTCGTGGGGCTCGCCGCCGCCGATCCGCGCGTTTTCCGGGCCGATTGGGGGATCGACACCGAGCGGGTGATCTCGCCCGTGCCGGTGCCCGAAGAGCCGGTCGTTCGGGCCGCTCTCGAGCTGTACCAGACGTCGTTGCGCAAACCGTCTCTGACGGCCTATGTCCTCGACTTTTCCGGCAGCATGCGCGGCGAAGGCGAGAAGGATCTCAAGGACGCGATGACGACGCTGCTCGATCCCGAGATCGCCAAGCGCTATCTTCTGCAGCCGTCCGAGACCGACATTCACATCGTGGTGCCGTTCGACGGCAAGCCGCGTCGAACGTGGACCGCGGTCGGCAACGATCCGGCGGTGCTCTCCGAGCTGCTCGGCCGGGTGCTCGAAGAGTCGAGCGGCGGCGGCACGAACATCTATCGCGGCACCGCCGTCGCTCTCCAGCAGATGGCAGCCTACGAAGATCGCATGGGCGACTACTTCCCGGCGGTCATTCTGATGAGCGACGGACGCTCGCAGAGCGGCGACGGCGTGCTCGAAGCGGCGCGGCGGAACCTGTCGTTCGGTCAGGATGTCCCGATCTTCACCATCGCCTTCGGCAAGGCGGACCCGCGTCAGCTCGAAGCGCTCTCGGAGTCGTCCGCCGCTCGCTCGTTCGACGCCAAGGGCGATCTCGTGAAGGCCTTCCGCAAGGCGAAGGGTTATAACTGAGCGGATCAAGCGACCGTCGATGGCTCTTCCTCCTCTCGCGCGCGAGGTGCTCGCCGGCTCAGGCGCCAGTGCCCTCCTGATCGGCCTGGCGGTGGCCTCGACGTTGTCGTTCCCTGCGATGCTGGCCTTGGCTGCAAGCGCCTACTTTGGCTTCCGCCTGGTCCTACCGGTGCGGTCGTCGAAGGATCGCGGCCAGGAAAAGGTGGCCGAGACCGCGCCGCAGCGGGCTGCCGAGCGCGTCGTGATGGGTTATGCCGAGACCTTTCAGCATTTGGCCGGCACCATTGCCGACACCGAGATCCGCGGCCGCGTCAGCCACCTCGCGGAGGTGGTGGCGGCCCTCGTCGAGCCGCTGCGTCGCGACGAGAAAAACCTGCATCTGGCAAAGGACGTTCTTCAACTGCATCTGCCCAAGGCGCAGACCCTGGTCGAGCGCTATGCGTTCCTTGAGCGCCAGCCATATCTCGACGACAGCGCTCGGGCTGCGCTCCTCGATCTGCGGGAGACGCTGGATCTGACGGTGCGCGCCTTTGAGTCGGTGCATCATCGGCTGCTCGCCGATGATGTCCGTGCGCTCGACGTCGACCGTCGGGTGTACGAAGAATTGCTGCGGCTCGAAGATCGCCTCGGCGATCCGGACGGCTATCTGGCCGGCGCTCCGCGCGTCGAGACTCCGAGGGAGACTTCATGAAACGCGTATTCGGTGCCCTTCTGCTGTCCGCGGTGGCCGTGGTCGTCTATCTCACGCTGCGCGGCGGGCCGGCGGTCGACGCTCCGGGCTTCGGGCGAGCCAGCGGGCCCATCCAGACCGTCACCGCTCTCGTTGGTGGCGAGAAAATGCGGTTCCTCGGCAACGAGGACGTGCAGCGAATCTTGCGCGAGCGCCATCGGATCGAGCTCGACGCCACGAAAGCCGGCTCGATCGAGATGGTCACGATTCTGCCGACAGCGGGTAAGGATTGCCTCTGGCCGTCGAATCAGGTGGCGGTGGAGATCTTTCGGCGGGGTGGTGGCAGCCCGCTGGCCGAGGAGACCATCTTCAACAGCCCGCTCGTGCTCTACACCTGGGATGTCGTGGCGGATGCTCTCGCTGCCGAGGGCTGGATCGCGGAGCGCGGTGGCGCGTACTACGTTGGCGACTTTCCGGCGATGATCGACAAAGTCGTCGCCGGCACGGGTTGGAGTGAGGTCGGTCTGTCGCAGCTCTTCGGCAACATGAAGATTTTTTCCACGGACCCGCGGAGATCGAATAGTGGCAACATGTTCGCCGGTCTGCTGGTCAACATGATGAACGGCGGCGAGGTGGTCACCGCCGAGCGCCTGCCCAGCCTCGAGCCGCAGCTCATCGACTACTTTCGTCGCATGGGATTCATGGAGCATAGCTCGGGCGATATTTTTGAGAACTTTTTGAAAACAGGCGTCGGCGCCAAGCCGATCATCGTCGGCTACGAGAACCAGCTCATTGAATTCGCTCTCGAGCACGAGGAGCACCAGGATCTGCTGCGCCGGCGGATCCGCACCCTTTATCCGGTGCCGACGGTGTGGAGCTCGCATCCGATCATCGCGCTCGAGCCGGCCTGCCGAGACCTCATCCAGGCGCTGCAGGATCCGGAGCTGCAGCAGCTCGCCTGGGAGCGCCACGGCTTCCGGTCGGGCCTGATGGATGTTGAGAACGATCCCGACGCGCTTCCGGTCGCCGGCGTCCCGCGTTCGATCGACGCCGTCGTGCCGATGCCGTCGGCGGCTGTGATGGAGCGCATCGTCGACGCTCTCTGACCTTCTCGTCCGCCATCGCTGAGCGAGCGAGCCCTCGATTTCGACCGATCTTTTCGCACCAACCGACACGAACCAGACTCGACGGGAGACGACCACATGTTTGGAGCCATCGGCCGCTGGATCAAGGCCCTGGGATATTTGGTGACCGGCCAGCTTGACGCCGCGCGGCGCGTGCTTGACACGAATCCGCACGTCGTCCGTGCCAAATACGACGAAGTGATCCGCGACAAAACCGCGCGCATTCATCAATACAAGCAGGCGGTGGCGCGCATCATCGCTCAGGAGCAGAAGAAGCTCGCGACGGTGCGTCAGCTGGGTGAGGAGATCGGCCGCCTGGAGAAACTTCGCGCCGGTGCCCTCGCCAAGGCCAAGCAGACGACCGAGGCCCTCAAGCGCGAAGGCAAGACGATCGAGCAGATCAAGGCCGACGAGGATTACAAGCGAACGCTCGGTGCCTACAACGATTTCTCCTCGACTTTGGCGGAGAAGCAGGAGCGGATCGCCGAGATCGAAACTGATATCGAGCAGTACCGCGAGACGATCGGTGACCACAAGGTGCAGCTCGAGTCGCTGCGACGCGAGCTGGAAAAGGTCAAGTCAGAGTCGTCGGAAACCGTCGCCGACATGATTGCCGCCAAGCAGGAGAAGGAGATCGCCGACGCGCTGTCCGGCATCGCCGCTGACGGCACGGAGAAGGAGCTCGAGCGACTGCGCGATCTGCGTCAGGAAGTGAAAGCCGAGGCTCAGGTGTCGCGCGAGCTGGCGGGCACGGACACGAAGCGCCAAGAGGCGGAGTTCCTCGAGTACGCACGCACTTCGGAGGCGCAGAGCGAGTTCGACGACCTGATTGGACTGTCGGAGTCGGCTTCGACCGAGCCGGCGGATCGCGATCGCACCGCGCTGCCGGAATGAGACCAGTCGTCGGGCATCGGAGCGGTCAGGAGTGAGCGAGTCGAGAGTGGATCTCCAGAAGGTGCCTGGCACCTTCTGGATGGAACCCTCCTCGAGCGCGTCCATGTCTGATCTCGATCTCTATAAGGTGCCTGGCACCTCCTCGGGTGGTTCCTTCTTTGGGCTCCTCTATGTCTGATCTCCAAAAGGTGCCTGGCACGTCCGCGGATCTCCAGAAAGTGCCTGGCACGTCCGCGATCCGTCACCCAACGCCGGACTTCCTGCGCCGCGCTGGCCGGATTCTCAACTCCGGCCAGGCGCGGGCGTTGCTCCTCACCGGCAACCTGCACGATCTCTTTCCTGTACCCGAGGACCGCGGCGGCGACGACGACTACCGGCCGGTGATCGATTCTCTCCGCCGTCACTGGAGCGTCTCGGGGCAGATTCTCCTGATCCACGAGGTCAACGGGCCGATCCGCTTCGCTTCGGAAGAGGATCGCGAACGCCTGAAGAATGCATGGCTTCGCTGGCGCACAGGCCGCGATGCGGATCAGCTGGCGGTCGATCGGATGCTCGGTGGCCGCCGATTCGACCGCGAGCTGGAGGCGTTGGCAGACAATTTCGACGCGTCATTGCGCAAGGCCATCGGCAATCCGACGGTCGCGTTCGAGCTGTTGCGCCAGCTCTGTCTCTGCTCGCGTTTCGCTCCAGGCGGCGAGCCGATCCTGCCGGAGCGCCTGCTCATTGTGATCGAGGGTGCGGACCTCGCGCTGCCGGAGGCGCCGCTTCACAACCTCGCGGAGGCGGATCGACGCCGGGTCGGCATCCTGGCGGATTGGTTCGGCGATCCGGGTTTCCTTGACGCCGACGACGCGGTCGTACTGCTCGCCGAGTCTCGCAGCTTGCTCAACCATCGCGTCGCCCGAATGCCTCAGCTGCTCGAGGTCGAGGTGCCGGCGCCCGACCTTGAGACACGTCGACGATTCCTTGCTTGGTTCGAGCGCAGGCATGGTGAGGAGACGCTCGTCGAGTCTCTCGACGAGCTCGCGGAGCTTTCCGCCGGTCTGTCGCTGCAGGCGCTGTCGCAGCTCTTGAAGGGTGCAGCACACGGCGGTGAGCCCCTCGATCGAGGGCACGTGGTCGCGAAGGTCGAGGAGTTTGTGGTCTCGCAGCTTGGGGAAGACGTGGTCTCGATCGCCAAGCCGGAGCACACCCTCGATGATGTCGTCGGATTTCGGCGGCTGAAGGCCTTCTTGCGTCAAGAGATGATCCCGCGGTTTCAGGCCTCTGGCAGCGCGGCGCTGCCGGGTGCGGCGATCGCCGGGCCGATCGGCAGTGGAAAGACGTTCCTGTTCGAGGCGGTCGCTGCCGAACTCGACATGGTCGTGCTGACGCTCAAGAACGTGCGCAGCCAGTGGTTTGGGCAGACCGACGTTTTGTTCGAGCGCCTGCGGCGCGTGCTCGAAGCGCTCTCGAAGGTCGTGATCTTCATTGACGAGGCCGACACCCAATTCGGCGGCCTCGGCGAGGCGGCGCACGCCACCGAGCGTCGCCTGACCGGCAAGATCCAGCAGATGATGTCGGATCCGCGCTTGCGCGGTCGCGTCTTCTGGCTGCTGATGACCGCTCGCATCCATCGCCTGTCACCTGACATTCGACGCCCGGGCCGGGTTGGTGACCTCATCATTCCAGTGCTCGATCCGACCGACGACGATCGCTTGGACTTCCTGCGCTGGGTCCTCGCCACCGTCGACTTGGAGCCGACGCCGGCCGTTCTCGAGCGCCTCGACCGCGCGACGCAGGGGAATTCTGCCGCCGCCTTCGCCGCTCTGCGCTCGAACCTGAAAGCGCACCGGTCCCTCGCCGCCGGGGCCGGGCGAAGCTTCACGATCGACGATGCCCTGGCTCTTGCCCACGAGATGCTGCCGGCGGACATCGACCAGACGCGGCGATACCAGACCCTGCAGGCCCTGGTGAACACAACGCGACGCAGTCTGCTCCCCGATCCCGAAGTCAGAGAGAAAGACCGGCGAGCCTGGTCGGACGAGATTCGACGGTTGGAGGGTGAGGGTCTCGCGTAGCGACCTACGTTCTGATGCCTGGTTCGGGTGCCAGGCACCTTCACTCGAGCGCCCTCACTCTCCAAGGTGCATTGATCCCAACAGATGCGTCAGCGCAGACAGCTGCGAGCGATCAGAAGATCAGTTGCGTTGCGATTGGGCCGAGCGCATAGACGACGCACCGCGGCGTCAAGAAGAGTCGGGTTCGACGAAGGCGAGTCTCGGCAGGAAGCAATTGTCTGGAAAGGTGACGTCGCGAGCGCCAGCAGCTAGCTGTTCTGCAGCGCGGCGATAGCAGGCGAGAAACTCACGGTATCCAGCGATGAGGCGACTCCGCGCGGAGTTCGTAGCGGCGTGAAATCGTGGCCTTGTCGACTTGGCGTGGTGCTGCGGGCGGCTTTTTGGATTCACCCGGCGAAGGAGCGTTGTGCCCAAAGGTGTCGATCGAGCCTGTCGATGTTTCGCAAGGGTGGAGTCTTCGATTTCGCGAAGGATCGCGCGCAGACGCTCCCGACCCAGATCGGCCTCGAGTGTTGTCCAGCACGGGAGTGGTGAGAGATGCAGCGCTTCCTCGGTCGCAAAGTCGCGTTCCTGCGCTTGGCGATCGCGTTGACGGGCCGCATGGAACCGCGTTCGATCGAACCAAAGACCGCGAAGAGGCTCTCGGTGGTCGAGGGCGCTGGCGGAATGCACGCCTGGCCAGTCGCGTGGCGCGAGCACCAGACCTTCTTTCGCGCCCTGGCTCAGCAGATAGGTCAGGCGGGCTTGTTGGGCTTCTGGCTCGTCGCTCACCGGAATCGATTGATAGCGCCCACCGAACATCGGACCGGGCCAGTCATGCAACCGTCCCACCTCTTTTGAGAGATTCGTCTTGAGATGGCACATGAACGCTGCCATCTGACGGACCGAGTCGAAGGAGGCCAAGAGATGAAAGTGATTCGAGAGCACCGCAACCGCGTGAATCTCGCCGCCGCAGCGGCGCTGTGCACGTGCAAAGCAACCAACGACCAGCGCGTTGAGGCGGCGCGATGGTCTCAGGAGAAAGCGACCTTGGATGGTGCGCTGAGTGATTTCGACTAGACAACCGGCGCGTGGGAGGTACCTAAGATCTCTCGACATGCCCTGATGGACGCCAAGTCGCGCAGCGTTTGCCGTTCCAAGGGACGCCCGAGGCAACCTTCTGCCAGGAGAAGAAGGCGGAGACGAAGGTGCCTGGCACCTATCTCGGCGCGGAGCGCAGAAGGTGCCAGGCACTTTTCTCGAAGCGCAGAAGGTGCCAGGCACTTTTTCTGCCGCGCTGTTCTCGCAGCGGACCGCGATCAGTCGGCCGGCGCGCTGCCTGTCGAGAGCGATGTCGTGTCCAGGCGCCGGAGGGAAAGCACCAGGTCGCGCAGGCTGTCGAGGTGGTGCAAGGTCCGTTCGAGATGGCGTTCGAGCCCTCGATCTTCGGCAGCCTGATGCTTGCGAACCTTGTCGAGGATGCGCACGGCCGGCAGAAGATCGTCGTCGACCGACTCGGCGAGACGATCGAAGATGTCGAGGACCCCCGGCGTGAGCGTCTGCACGACGGTGGCCGGGCGAGACGCGGCCAATCCCTGAAGCGTTGCGTCGAGCCGATCGAGATACGGCGCGAACTCGGTCGAAGCTGAGGTGCTGCTGGGCTGAACGGGGCCGGGGGTCGAGGGCTGGGCGACCTGGGTGCCGAGCGAGACGATCGCCGCTTCGAGTCGCCGGCCGAGCCCCTCGACGGCGGGGAGAAGGTCAACCGTGGCCGGAGTCGACTCCGCGCGACCGCCAAGGTCGACCTGGACGGCGCGGTCGCGCATCGCCTCGATGGCTTCGCGCAGGTGCTGGAGGTAGGGGCCGAGCGCCGCGGCGAGTTGGGCGCCGGGCGGTTGGGCGTCGGGGTCCAGAGCGTTCGCGTCCGAGTGCGTGGAGGCGCCCTGGATGGCCGTGTCGATGTCGGCGAGCCGGTCGCCGACCAGGCCGAGCTGGCCGATCAGGCGCACCGCCGGATCGTCCTCGGCACCGCCCATGGCCTGGACGCGGGCGAAGCCTCGCTTGATCTCGGTCCACCGCGCGGCCTGCTCCTCGGTCATCGAGCCGCGCAGCTCGGCGAGTTTGAGCAGGTTCGATTCGGCGCCGGTGGTCAGCGTTTGCGCCTCGCCCGCGTAGTGGTCGTCGATCATCGCCTCGAGCTCGGCGTCATTCATCACCGCGACGATCTTTTCCGCCATCTTGTTCATGTTCCGGTACGAGCCCTGGAGCTGGAAACGCGGCTCTGTGCGGAAGGCGTCCTCCTGGGCGGCCGAGGCGATGTACTGTTGATTGACCGCCAGCACGACCTCCTGCACGCGCAGCATCCGGCGGAGCACGGCGAGGATGTCCTCGAGCTCGACCGATGAATACCCGTGCGAGAGCTGATCGGCCTGCCCTCCGTCGCCGCGGGCCATGGCTACCAGCTTCTCCACGTCCGCCGCATCCCGCCCAGCCAGCGGGGAGAGCGCCGGATTTGACGTCAGGGAGTTCTCGATGTACGACAGCGCGAAGAGTCGATCGCGCCCTTCGAGGATGTCGCCGAGGTTGTAGGTGTCGGCACGGTTGGCGAGCATGTCCGGGATGCTGAAAGCCTCGCCCGACTCGGTGTATGGGTTGCCGGCCATGCACACCGCGAATCGCTTGCCCTTCATGTCGTAGGTGCGCGTTCGCCCGTTCCACACGCCCTCGACCCGCCGCTGCGCGTCGCACAGCGAGATGAATTTTTGCAGCAGCTCGGGGTGGGTGTGTTGAATGTCGTCGAGGTAGAGCAGGACGTTGTTGCTCATCTCGAACGCGAAGTTGATCTTCTCGACCTCTTGGCGTGCGGTCAGATTCGGTGCCTGCGCCGGATCGAGCGAGGTGACACCATGTCCGAGCGCCGGCCCGTTGACCTTGACGAAAACCAGGCCCAGCCGGTTGGCGACGTATTCCATGAGCGTCGTCTTGCCGTAGCCGGGAGGCGAGATCAGGAGCAGGAGGCCCATCTGATCGGTTCGCTTGCCCTCGCCGACTGTGCCCATCTGCTTCGCGAGGTTGTCGCCGATCAGCGGCAGGTAGACCTCTGAGATCAGCCGGTTGCGCACGAAGGCGCTCATGACCTGCGGGCGGTACTCGTCGAGACGCAAGCGCTCGCGCTCTTCCTCAAGCAGGCGATGGCGCTGGCGCTGGAACGATCGGAACCCGGGCACCTGCTCGTGGCGGAAGCGGTCGAGACGGGCGAGAAACTCATCGAGGCGCAGCGTCATCTGGCGGTCGCGCAGGCGCGGATGCTGGCCGAGGAGTCCGTTGACCGCCTGGCTCGGCAACGCGCTCGAGGTGGTGCGATCGAGGTGGGCTCCGGTCAGAAGCAGGACGATCGCCTCGTCGAGGTTTGGCTCGAGGCGGCTGATTGCGGTGTCGTCGCGGTGATGCTCGACGAAAGCGCGCAGCCAGGCGGCGGCCAACCGATACCGCTGCGGTAGGTCGTCCTCGAGCCCGCGCAGATCCTCGTCAAAATCTCGCCGCTTCTGCTGGCGATCGAGGTGCTCGAGAAACGCCGCGCGCAGCGTTTCCGCACCGGCGCTGGTGGTGAACGAGGTCGGATGTCGGCTCAGCTCCTCGAAGAGGTAGCGCGCCGCGGCCCGGCGCTCGGCAGCGGTCGCGGTGAGGTCCTGGGCGTGGAGGAACGTGCCGAGGCCCTCGGCGATCTCGTCGGCCAACCGCTCGATGGCGGGCGAGTGGGCGAAGGTCTCGCGCAGACGCGCCAGGCTGCGACTGCGCCGCGTCCAGCGTGCGCGTAGGGTCTGATCCGGGACGAAGGCCCAGAACAGACAGGCGAGAGCGCGAGGCCGCGGAGCGTAGCGCAGCAGGCCGGCGGTGACAGAAAGAGCCAAGAGCCGGTCGAGGACGAGCACTGCGTCGTGGTCGTGCACGCCGCGTTCGTAACCTTCGTCGTAGCGCTCGGAGGCGACCGACCGCACGATGCGCAGCAGCCCGGTGGTGCGCTCTTTCTCCTCTTTCGTGGCGCCATCGGCCTCGCGGGTCGCCGCGAGCAGGCCGTCGATCGAGAGCCCGTGACGTCCGCGTTCAGCGTCCTGCAGGATCGACGCGGCGAGGAACTCCGCTCGGTAGACCGTCGGATCCTCCGACACCAACAGCTGGTTCCAGAAGGGTTGAGTCTCCTCAAACGCGGGATCGCGGACCGGCTCGTAGAAGTCGGTGCCGGTGAGATGGAAGGCCATCTCGACCTCCTCCTCACCACCCGCGCCTCCAGTCTGCGGAGCTCGAGGCACCATCGTGAGGTCAAACGCCTGCGTATGCACAGAAAACCGGTGGCGGCCGAGCTGGATGACCTCGGCGCCTTCCTCGAAGAGATCTTGGCGGTCGCGCAGAGCCCGCGTCGCCTCCGCGCGTGCCGTCTCGAGCCGCGAGATGATCTCGTCAGCGCGCACGCTCTCGCCCAGATCGCGTAGCTCATCAACCAGCGAGCGCACCTTGCCCACCATCGCGTCGCCGACGAAGTAGGTGTGCAGCGCGTCGAGATCGGGAAGGGCAGACGCGCGTCGGCGGACTCCGTCGAGGATGCGCGTGGCCGCCTCGACCATGCGGCCGGCACGGCGCTGGCGAGCATCGACCAGCGTCTGCTTCTTCGACGCGAAGGCTTCGTAGACGTCTTCGCGCTTCGTGGCGAGCTGGGCCAGGAAGTCGTCGAATTCACCGAAGCGGCTCTCGAGCTCTTCGAGCTGGAGCATCAGCTTGGCGAGCTGCGTATCGCATCGCTCGGGCGTGTCGGCCAGCGCCAGCGCGCCGGCGACGCTCTGGTCGAGGAGTCGGAACTGCGCGCCAAATTCGGCGCGCCCCTCGCCCTGGAGAAGCTCCTTGCGGCGTGCCTCGACGACAGCTCGCCCGCGGTTGAGCGCCGAAAGCACCTCGGAAATGTTCTCGAGGATGGTGGTGCGACGGATCGGATCGTCGACCTCGAGGCTGCCGACGACCTCGGTCAATAGCTCGAGTCCGTTGGAGATCTCTTCGAGCCGCTCGCCGACCGGCGCAATCTCCGGAGTTGTCTCGACCGCGTCGGCACGTGCGGTTTGCGCCTCGATGTCGAGGTGGTACGGCTCGAGCGCCGCGTCGCCGACGAGGAAGTCCACCGCGTCGCTCGACAGCCGGTCAAAGCGCTCGACCAGCGAGGCGTCGAGGGCCTCGATCTTCTCGAGATCGATCTCGCGCTGCTCGCGCAGCGTCATCAGCCGCCCGCGTTCGCGGCGCAGGTCGGCGAGGGCATTGACGTAGTGATCGACGGCGTCGCGCGGCTCAGAGCGCAGACGATGAAAGAGCTGCTCGACCCGCGTCTCGCTCTCGGCCACCGCTTCTCGCGCTCGGCGGCGCACTTCTTCGATCTTGACGAACTCGCCAACGATGCGATCGGCGGTCTTCCGCACCTCGCCGAGCGGCGCGGCGAGATCACCCACCGCCTCGTGGCCGAGCCAGTAGTACGCGTCGGCGACCCGCTCGACGTGAGCGATCAGATCCTCGTAGCCGGCGACCGACGGCGGTCGCTCCGTCGTCGCTCGGTGGATCGAGAGGGCGTCTGAGATGCCTCGCACCAGCTCGGCGTTGCCGACCTTCTCGAGGAAGCTGCCGGAGGAGGGCGCGCTCGCCGCATGCTCGGCCGACTGAAACGGGGTCTGCCAGATCTGCATCGGATGCACGCGCGTTGGCTCGTCGGAGGTCGAGCGGAAGAGCACGAGTCGGCCGTCGTCGAAGAGCGACATGCCATGGCAGTGGATCGGGTTTTGGACCTCTTTGCGGATCAGGTTGTAGTTGAGAAGGATCAATCGACCGTCGCGTCGCGCGTAGAAGAGGTAGAGGACGTCCTCGCCGTTTGGCGACCGGACGACGCGCTTGAACTGCATGTCGGCGACGTCGCCCTCGAAGGTGCGGGCACTCCCGTCCTGCAGGTAGTAGCCGCCGGGGAAGATGATGCCGTGATCTTCCGGCAGCATCTGGCAGGCTTGACCGATGGCATCGATGCGGTCGACCGTGCGGGTGCGCGTGTTGAACACCAGATGTCGCCAGGTTTGCTCGTTGTAGGGAAGGATCCGAAGCAGAAAAAGCGGCCCGACTCGGGCGTAGAGGATCTTGGCGTCGGCGAGGCTTTGGTGCGGCTCGTCGACATCCTCGCGATAGATCCCCAAGCCATCTTCCGTGTTGTCTTCGACCTTGACGGTCAGGTCGCCGCCGACCGTCTCGACGAAGACCTCGTCGCGAATCGAGACGTGCGGATGGCGACCGAGGACGTGGTCGTCACGCGTCGTCTCGATCCACTCGAAGTCGTGCGACGGCGGCATGGTGTGGTCGCGCTCGCCGCGATTGTCGAGATAGGTCGCGCGGCCGTCGGCGTCGATGGCCCAGCGGAAGACGCGCAGATCGTCGTCGGCGCCGCCGATCTGGAAGACGGCCAGCAGCTTGCCGTCTTCGATCTGACGCAGCTGCAGCAGGCGCGCCTCTTTGTAGTAGCGGTACAGCTCCTCGAAGTCGCGCACGAAGTCCGGGTCGACGAGGAAATTGCGCGGATCGTCGGCCGCCACCGCGTCGAAAACGAAGCCGGCGTCGCCTGCTGCAAAGGTGTGCAGGCTCAGGACGTCCTCGACCTTGGTTTCCGTCCGCAGGCCCAGGAAGACGTTGTAGCCGAAGAGCAGGAGGTCACCGACCGACTGGATGTCGCGCGGAACGCAGTTGTTCGCCGTGCGGATCCGTTCGTTGCCGATCACCGCCAGCTCCGTGCCGCCGAAGACCTCGAGACGCTGCGCGTTGAGCGCTTCGGCGCGCCCGCGGAGCGTCGTCGCGTGCGCTTCGAGCCGACCGCGCAGGATGTCGTAGGTCGCCTGCTCGATGCGCGGCGCCGCCGTGGTGGCTGCTTCGGACGATGACGCGCTGGTGAGGTTGTCGTCGCTCATGGGGACGGGGCCGGCCTCAGCGGTTCAGGTCGGCGAGCGACGTGTCGTCGAGATCGAGCCGACGCGCCGTCTCGAGCAAACGCTGCAGCTTGTCCCGTTCCTCGCCGCTCGTGCGCCCAATCAGGCCGTGAAGGAACGCCGCCAGGCTCAGGTTGGCGACGTCGCGCGAGCCGAACGCCGGGTTCGACAACACGTCCTTGACGTCGGCGGCAAAGCTCGCGTCGCCTGAAAGATAGTCCTTGAGCAGCTTCTGCGAGGTGTCGCTCTTGGTGACCAGCGCGTCGGTCGCTTTTCCGGCCGAGATGGCGTTGACCAGGCGATCGAAGAAGATGCTCTCGCCGCCGACGATGTCGATGGTGGCGTGCTCGAGCCCCTGCGCGACCAGGTGGGCCTGCGCCTCGGCGATGGCCTGACGCACTTCGATCGATCGCAGGTCGACCTCTTTCTCGACCTCGAGGCGCAGGCGGTACTCTTCGTGCTCGCGGCTGCGCTCGTCGAGTGCCGCCATGGCCTGCGCTTTCGCCTCGATGCCGTCGGCCTCGCCCTTGAGCTTCTCGCGCGTCGCCTCCGCTTCGGCCACGCCCTTCTGACGCAGCACCACGGCCTCAGCCTCGCCCATCAAGCGGACCGCGGCGGCGTCCTTCTCTTTCACCTCGGCCTCGAAGAAACCGAGCTTGCGGGCTGCCTCGGCGTCGGCCTCTTTGACGCGTGCCTCGGCGAGTCCGACCTTCTCGAGCGCTTCGGCGTCGGCTTCCTTGACCTGGACCTCGGCGAGACCCTGGGCGGCGGCTTCGGCCTTGAGGCCTTCCGCCAGGCGGATCTTCGCCTGCGCTTCCTTGTCGGCCGCCTCGAGATCGGCTTCCGCGAGCGTGAGCTTCTCTTTTGCCTTGAACTTCGACGCCTGCTCGGCCGCCTCGGCAGCCTTGATGTCTTTGACCAGCGCCTCCTGAGCCTCGCCCTCAGCGACGATCACCGCCGCCTCCTTGGTGCGATTGGCCTCCTCGATGATTCGCACGCGCTGGATCGCCTCTTCCTCCTGGGCGACCGTCTTCTCGACCGCGACGCGCTCACGCACGACGTTGGCGATCTCGCGCTTCTCGTGCTCGACTTCCTTGTCCTTGGCGATCGTCTGCAGCGACGTCTCACGTTCGCGCGAAATGACCTCGAGCTGGCGATCTTTCTCGACCCGCTCGGTCTCGACGGCGATGATCCGCTCGCGGTTCTTGGCCGCCACATCGACCTCGCGTTGCAGGTTCTCCTGCTGAATGCCGATCGCTTCTTCGGCTTTGAGGCGCGCCGTCTCGGCTTTCAGCCGCTCCTCAGACTGGATCTTGAGCGTCTCAGCCTCTTCGCGCGCCTGCACCGACTCGATCTCTCGCTGCTGGCGGGCCAGCGCCTCGGCCTGACTGCGCTCCATCTCATAGATCGCCTCGGCCGCCTCGACGTCCTGCTGCTTGATCTTCTTCTCTTCGTCGCGCCGATAGTGATTTGTCTGGACGTGCTCCTGAGCGGTCAGGAGAGTGATCTTGTGGATGCCCTGGGCGTCGAGGATGTTGTCCTTGTCGAGGTTCTCGAGCGGCGTCTGCTCGAGATAGTCGATGGCGCAGTCTTCGAGGGAGTAGCCATTCAGATCCGTGCCGATGACCTCGATGATCATGTCGCGGAACTCGTTGCGCTGAGTGTAGAGATCGGCAAAGTCGAGGCGTTTGCCGGCGGTCTTGAGCGCTTCCGAGAACTTGGCGGCGAAGAGCTCCTCGAGCGTCTCTTGATTCGACGCACGCTGGCAGCCAATGGCCTGCGCCACCTTGATCACGTCCTCCTGCGTCTTGTTGACGCGCACGAAGAAGGTGACCTTGATGTCGGCGCGAATATTGTCTTGGCAAATCAAGCCCTCGCCGCCTGTTCGGTCGATGACGATGGCCTTGACGGAGATGTCCATCTCCTCCACCTTGTGGAAGATGGGCCAGATGAGCATGCCGGTGAAGCTGACCTCGACCGTGCCGCGCCAGAAGTTGCTGACGATGAGGGCCTTGCCTTGTTCGACTTTGCGCGGATAGGGAATCATCACGATCTCCAGAGGGGTCCGTTGGTTTCGAGGACGGCTCGATTCTGCATGGATTTGTCGATCTGTCGAGATGCTCGATCGAGGTGCCAGGCACCTTTTGAAGCGGATCTAGTGGCGGTGCCGATCGAGGTGCCAGGCACCTTTTGAGGACCGCGCGAGGAGGTGCCAGGCACCTTTCGAGGGCCGCTTTTGACGACCGCTGCAGAGCTGTCGGGGTCTCACTCGAGATCGGCAGGCGCGATCCAGAAGGCCTCCCGCTCTCGGTCGTATTCGAAGATCACCGCGCGCGACCCGCGCGACAGCGCTCCGGGGTCGCGGCAGCGCACCTGAATCAGGCTGGAGCCGTCTTCGACCTCGGCCTGGCCGAAGTCGGCGTCGACCCGCTGGGTGGTGACCACACAGACCGTGCCGATCAGATCGGCGCGAGTGGGTCCAAGCGACGCTGCGACGGCGCGGTGCAGAGGACGCAGCGCCAACGCGGTGGCCATCGTGGCGGGCAGAAGAAAGAAGAGAGCTACGCCCAGTCCGACCCACCACGCGTCGTCGGCCGCGTCTTGGAGGCCCGGAATTGCGAGGGTGGCGGTGAGGCTGAAGACCCAGCCGAATCCGGCGATCAGGCTTCCTGTGAAGGATCGCGGCACGCCTCCGAGGCCGAGCCGCTGCCAGAACCCCGGCATCGCCTCGACGCCCGCCGGGGCGGACTCGAAGGCGTCGGACGTTGGCAGCGAGCTGTCGGGCAACGCGCCGGCCAGGCTGTCCAGCGCGGACTCGGCGGTTCCCGTCGCGTCCTCGAGCCACTTCAGATCGAGCAGGCCGGTCATCGCCAGACCCCACGACAGCGCCACGAGCATCAGCGGCCAGGTGAAGAGGGCCGTTGGCAAGGAGAAGAGGGTGTCGATGAGAGTGGTCACGGCAACGTCGATCGCTCAGGTTCAGCCTGCACTACGCGCCGGGCGCCAAGAGGATTCGACCTCCTGCGACGTGGTAATGCGTCTAGGAACAGATGGCCTGGTTGGTAGACCAGCTGTCTCCTGAACCGATGCCGGCACCTTCCCTAAAGCCGCAGCGAAGGTGCCGAGGAGAAGGTGCCAGGCACTTTTGGAAGGCGGCGGTGTGCCTGGCACCTTCCGAAGCCGCACCTTGGGAAGCAGGGGCCGTCGGGGCCTCGAAAAGATGCCTGGCACCTTTGAAAGCCGGGCCTCGAAAAGATGCCTGGCACCTTTGAAAGCCATCACGGCACTGCGTTGGCCCACGCGTCGACCGTCCCGTCGTCGAAGCCGTCGAGGAAGAGCGCGCCGAGCAGGTTCGTGGCGTGGACGCGCTCGGTGGTGAACGTGAACCAGCTCGAGTAGGCGTCGTCGGGTTCGACGACCGTGACTTTCTCCAGCTCACCGACGTCGTCGAAGACGAGCGGGCTCGGCGGGTCGCCGCCTGTGCCGACGTCGGGCTGGGTCGGCGTCAGAACGGTGACCAGGCAGCCGACGTTGCGGCAGCCTCCGACCACGACATCGAGCAGCGAATGGCAGGTCGCGTCGACCGGCTGGCCGGCCGAGCAGGCGACGTAGGTTCGCGAGCCGCTGCAGGTTTGGCAGGCGGTCACCCCGGTGGCGAGCTCGTCGGGCACCGGGATCTGAGCGAGTGAGCCGACGGTGACGTTGCCGCACAGCCCGTGCGTCGCGCCGGCACCGTCGAGCGTCTCGAACGCGACGAGGCCAGCGGCGAAAGCATCCGGCGGCGGTGCCGGTTCGCTGGTCATGTCGCTCGCGAGGGCGGCGCCGATCGCATCGAGCAAACGCAGCTCGCCGCCCAGGAACGGCAGCTCGAGGTCCGCCGGGCCGGCCGCGATCTCGCCCGCCGTGGCCGAACCACCGGTCAGGATCTCGACCGGTCGGTCGTCACCGTCCAGTGCGTCCGGCGTCGCGATGAACCATGCGTCGAGACCGACGCGCGGGCTGCGCGGATCCGGCCGCGCCGCCAGCACTCCGAGATCGAGCGCCGGATCGTTCATGCCGGTCGCGTCGTCGAGGTCCAGGAGATCGAGCAGGAGCGCCGATTCGCCGAGGAGGCCGGCCGCGATTGTGTCGTTGACTGCGGCCAATCCGGCCGCCGAGAAGGCGCTGCCGAGCGCATTCGTGGTCGTCATGCAGCGCATCGGTGCTGGTCCACTCGCCATCTCCAGAGCGATCACTCGATGGATGGCTTCGTAGCGGCAGCTGCGCGTGCAGCCGTCGAGGTCGAAGCCATTGCCGTCGTCGCAGTCTTCGCCGATCTCGATCGCACCGTTGCCACAGGACGGCAGAGGGCCGCCGGCGAGGGAGGCGGGGCAGAGCGTGAGGCCGATGGGGAGGGCGGCGGCCAGGCACCATTCGAGCCGGAGGCGGAAACTGGCGGACGGCGGACGAGGTCGGGTCGGCATGGAGAGCTCCGCGGATCGAAGATGGCGGGTGATCGCGATTCGAAGATTCTAGGCGCTGCGTCGACAGGACGGGTCAGGGTGCCTATGGCAAACTCGCTCCATGTCGATCGAATGCTCGTTGCTTGAGCTCTGCCCGGCGTCACTGCGCCGTGCGTTCCTGGGCCTTGTGTCGGCCGGTCTCGCTTCGCTCTGCCTGGTGATGCCCGCGGCCGCCGCCGACGAATTCGCCGAACCGCGCTGGCTACCGGCAAGTTGTGACGCTGCGCTGCACGGACTTTCGGCGGCGCCGGACGCCAGATCCGCCGCGCGGTGGAATCGCGACTATCGAGCCGGGATCGAAGCGATCGGCGTGCGCGATCTCGACCGCGCCGAGGCGCTGTTCTGCCGATCGCTTCAGGCGGCGCGCTCGTTTCCTGCCGAGGATCTGCGCTTCGCCGAGACGCTCGATGAGCTAGGCCTCGTCTTCTATCTGCGTGCCGATCTGGAAAACGCAGAAGCCATGCAGGGGGCGGCGGTGACGGAGCGGCTGCTCTCGGTCGGCGCGCCGCGCGGATTAGAGGCCGAGGTCTCGGCCACCTCTTGTCTGTCGTCGGTGGGCGTATATCTCAAGCGCCTCGGCTGGATCGCCGAGCGCCAGGGGTGGGCAGAGGAACACGCGAGCTGGGTAGCCGCGCCGTATCGAATTCTCGCTGCCCGCTACATCCCGGATCGGGTGGTGCGCTCCCGCATCGATGGCCTGATCGCGACCTATCTGCTGCTCGAAGACTACGCCGCGGCCGACTGGCTCACGGCTTGGCAAGACGAACTCTCGGTTCCGTCCGATCCCTCGACGCTGACAGGACCGTGAGGCCGCCCAGCGGACCCGTCCCGAGGGCATGCGCTCGCTGACCCTGGTCTCCGGTGGGCAGACCGGGGTCGATCGCGGAGCGCTGAAGGCGGCGCGCGACCTCGGTCTGCCGATCCGCGGCTGGTGCCCGCCCGGTCGAGTTGCCGAAGACGGCCGGATTCCGGATCGTTTTCCGCTGCTCGAGACGCCCCGCGATCGCAGCCCGACCGCGCCTCATCTGCCCCGCTCGCAGCGCACCGAGTGGAATGTTCGCGATGCTGACGCGGTGCTGATCCTTCGGCCTGTCGGGCGCGCGGATGCCAGTGGCGCCGATGCCGGGACCGGCTGGACCGCCTTGACCGCTCGCCGGCTCGGTCGGCCGCTTCTGGAGTGCGACCCGCGGGCCCCGGAGGCCGTCGACCAGATCGTCGCTTGGCTCCATCGAGAGGCCGTCGAGGTGATCGATGTCGCCGGACCGAGCGAGACGTCTTGTCCGGGCATCGAGCGCACAACCCATGATCTGCTGCGCCTCGCCTTCACCAGGTTTCTCCGGCCGCGCGCCGCTCAGCCGGACGTCGCTTCGGCGGAGGGTCAGTCGCCGGACCGCAGCCGCTCGAGCGCCTGAAGGGCCGTTGGCATCTCCGGCGCTCGCTCGAGCGCGGTCTCGTATGCACGGATCGCCTCGTCGCGCCGCCCGGCCAGGGCGAGAGCCTCGCCGAGGCTGTCCCAAGGGTTGGCTTCGCCGGGAAACCACTCGGTGTTCAACTGGAAGAGGGCGACTGCGGCCTCTACGTCGCCCGCCTGCAGGAGGCGGTAGCCGACGGCGTTGAGCGAGAGCAGGTTCACTCGCCCGGGCCGGTCGGCGCGGAAGGCGCGCGCGGCAGCGACGGCGCCTTCGACGTCGCCCGCCTCGATCCGCGGCACCAGCACGTCGTTGAGCGAGGGCAGGCGGATCCGTCGCAGCGCGCTGTGTGGCGGCTCGGCGAAGGCGAGGCGCTGTGGCCACGGCAGGCGATAGTCGTTCACGTAGAGGGCGTCTCGCCGCGCGTCGTAGGCTATGCCGTTGGGGGATGCCATCGTCACTTCGAGGCCCACGCCGTCGTCCTCGCCGAAGGCGCCGCTGCCGATCACCGGCTGGACCGTGCCGTCCGGATCGATGCGAAAGACGCGGTTCGATCGGAAGCCGGTGACATAGAACGCAGTGCCAACGAAGGCGCCGTGCCCAAGTCCGGGTTGCGGAATGGTCGCGAAGCGCTCGATCGCACCAGCGTTCTCGCCGTCGATCGTCAGACGCAGGACGTTGCCGCCGTTGAAGTTGACGATGTACAGCGAGCCGTCAGGGCCGCGCGCCAGGCCGTTGGGGCAGCTCAAGAGCTCGCTCTCGGCGAATCGTTCGACCGCGCCGTCGGCGGTGATGCGCGCGATCCAATTGCCGCGGCAATTGGTGGCGAAGACCGTGCCGTCGTCGAGAACGACGACGCCCACCGGCCCCTCGAGGCCGCTTGCGAAGAGCTCGACCGAGCCGTCGCGATGGATGCGGTGGATCTGATCGCCGTAGAAGCTCGACTGGTAGAGCACGCCGGCTGAATCGAGGGCGTTGCCCGAGGTGCCGTAGAGCGAGTCCGCGAGCACCTCGACTTTGCCGAAGGGATCGATCTTCCAGACCCGTTCCCCGAAGTCGGCAACGTAGATCCAGCCGAGCGCGTCGACGGCGACCCCGCCGACGGCGCCGTCGAGTGCCGTGACCGTCTCGAGAGTGATGTCCGATGAGCGGCCGGCTGCAGCGGGATCTTGGGCGCTGCCGACACCGGCGAGGAATGCAGCGGCGACCACGGCCAGAACCAGGGACGGCGCGATGGGCCGCCGGCGGCGGACGGAGCGACGAATCGACATCGAAAACCTCCTACGGCCAGGGCCGCGGTTGGAAAGAGCCGGCGGGAGGGTTTCGGGTTCTACGCAGTCGGGCGGCGTGGGTTGTCTCAGGGCTCGAGACGCAGCTCTTCCCAGGCCCCGTCGCGGCTGCCGCGTCGGTACACGCGTCGCGTGTGCAGCCGACGTGCTCCTGCTTGCCAGAACTCGATTGCTTCCGGCGCGAGGCGAAACGCCCGCCAGTGCGGCGGGCGCGGG
>JBCBCF010000012.1:14066-32212 GCA_038530905.1 Acidobacteriota bacterium | reverse complement strand
GTCGCTTCGAGAGCGGCGAGCCTGTCTTGATCCACTGCAAGGCGGGCCTCGGGCGCACCGGCACGCTGGCAGCCAGCGTCCTCGTGCATCTCGGCCGATCGCCCGAGGCCGCCCTGGCAGAGCTTCGGACGATCAATCCCTACTTCGTCCAGAACCACCTGCAAGAACGCTTCGTCGGCCACTACGCCGCCTGGCTCCAGGAGAGCGGCGAGGCCGACGCGGACTGAGCCGACCGCACGCCCGGCCCCTCGCATCTCCGCCAGAGCATGGCGGCAACCGAGAGACAGAGCTTTTGCTAAGATTGCTTGGCCGCCCAGGTGGGCGCGGCGGGAGGAGACCTGCCGACATCTCGACCGACGGCGGCCGGCGCGATGGCCTACCAGTCGCTCGAGTACAAAGCTCTCGACGTCGTCTTCCGACCAGGAGACATCGGTGGCGACCTCTATATCGTCGAGCAGGGGGAGTTCGAACGCCTGCGGGAGATCGGTGGCGAAACCGCCTCGATCGATCTCTTGCGGCGAGGGGATCTCTTCGGTGAACCGTCGATCTTCGCCGACGAACGACGCGTGGACTCGGTCCGAGCCCTGACCGACGGACGTCTGGTCAAAGTCGAGGCCGGGCGCTTCCAGCACCTCCTCGACCGCCGGCCCGACCTTTCGATCCGCCTAATTCGCCAACTGAGCCACCGTGTCTCCGACGCCGAGGTGCGGCTGTCACGCCTGCGCGCCGAGGCACCCGGTGACGGCGATGAAACGCTGGTGGCACCGGCGTCGCAGGCGGCACGCCGAACGGCGCTCGCCAAGGAGCTGATCCAGGCCATGGTCGCCGACATGCCGCCGATCGATGCCGTCGGCGTGATCGATCTCGGGACGGAATCCGTCCTTGCGGCCCGGGATCAGCCGATGCGGCCCGAGGGAGCGATCGAGCTGCTGCAGCCGGCGATCTGTGGGCTCTTCGAGCGCGGGCGCGTGCTGGGCATCGAGCACCTCGTGGGCGACGCCTTGGACGCGCCGCACGACGCGACGTCCCTGCGAGAGAGTCTCGTCTTTACCACCGACCTCTGGTTCTACGTCGGGCGGATCGCGAGGGTCCCGCGATGTGTGCTCGTGCTCGCGGCCCGACATCGGGTCAATGTCGGCCTCTGTCTCTTGAGGGCGCGGGCCGTCTGCGGGTGGCGCGCTTCTTCGCCCGCATGACCGGAGCGGCGAGGGTCCTGTCAGTCGTCTTCGCGGCGCGACACGAAGACCCAGGCCGAGTCGGTCGTTTCGCTGTAGAAGAGACGAACCCAGACCTGGGTCGGCTGCATCTTGAAGTCGAACAGATAAGGAAAGACCTCGTTGAGGTCCCCTTGCGCGACCCCCTGGCGAAAGCGCCCCGCGAACTCGCGGACGTTGGTGCAGGGGGCGACTTCGGTGAAGAAATTCCTGCCGATCACCTGCTCGGGCCGGCGCCCGCTGAGGCGCGCCTCCGCCTCGTTGTAGGCCAGGATCTGACCATCGGGATCGAGCTGGATCGCGCCGAATGGAAGCTCGTCAAGCTGCTGCTGGTCGAGATCGTCGACCTGCTCCATCGTCTGCCATCCTTTGAAGACCTTGCGGGCCAGTGCGTCGGGGGTGCCTGCCATCACGTCTCCCTGAAATCCTTCTCCCCGGAATCGACTCGGGCGCTCAGTTTACGCCACTGACAGATCTGCTCCGCCATGTCGCGCGTCGTCGTGGGCGAGCCGCCGATGGCAACGCCTCGACCACGACGCGAGATCGCAGAGAACCGGCGCCCACGACCACCATGCCCACCTCTCTTCCGATCGACGTTCTGCTGCCGCAGCTGGTCGCGAGCCTGCAGCAACGCCCCAATCTGGTGCTGCGCGCCGCCACTGGCGCCGGCAAGACCACCCGCGTGCCGCCGGCATTGCTCGACGGCGGGATCGCTGACGAGCGCATGGTCGTGGTGGTCGAGCCGCGCCGCGTCGCAGCGCGCGCCGCCGCTCGGCGCATCGCGTCCGAACGGGGCAGCCACCTGGGCGCAGAGGTTGGCTATCGCGTGCGCTTCGACAGCCGCGCCTCGGCCGCCACGCGCCTGCTGGTGGTCACCGAAGGTTTGATCGTCCGGATGCTGCAGCAGGATCCATTTCTCGAAGCCGTCGGGGGGATCGTCTTTGACGAGTTCCACGAGCGCCACCTGGCCAGCGATCTAGGACTGGCGATGGCGCGGCAGGTGCAACGCGAGGCGCGTCCGGACCTGCGGCTCATCGTGATGTCGGCGACGCTCGACGCCGAGCCGATCGTCCGCTTCCTCGGCGGCGAGGCGACCTGCGGGCATTTCGAAAGAGACGGTCGCCTGTTCCCGGTCGAGATCGAGCATCTCAAGCGGCCGGATTCTCGCGGCCTGCCGACCCTCGTGCGCACGGCGACGCTGCGCGCGCTCGATGAAGAGCCGGAGGGCGACGTCCTCGTCTTTCTGCCCGGTGTCGGAGAAATTCGCCGCTGCGCCGACTTCCTCGAGGCGGCGGCGGCCGAGCGCAAGGTCGATGTCGCCCAGCTCTTCGGCGATCTGCCGCCCGAGCGCCAGGACGCTGCCCTGCGCGCCGGCCCCAGGCGCCGCGTCGTGCTGGCGACCAACGTCGCCGAGACGTCGGTGACGGTGGACGGCGTGCGGACCGTCGTCGACAGCGGGTTGGTGCGTCGCCTTCGCTTCGAGCCTGGACTCGGTCTCGACCGCCTCGAGCTCGGCTCGATCAGCCTCGCGTCGGCAACCCAGCGGGCCGGCCGCGCGGGCCGGCTGGCGCCGGGCCGCTGCCTGCGGTTGTGGACCGAGCACGACCATCGCAGTCTGCCGACGGACGAAACGCCGGAGATCCGGCGGGTCGACCTCGCCGGGCCGGCTCTCGAGCTCCTTGCCTGGGGCGAAGCCAACCCTGCCGCCTTTCCGTGGTTCGACGCGCCGCCGGAGGCCGCGCTGGCCGCCGCGCGGGATCTGCTCCAAGATCTCGGCGCCACGCACGGCGGCAGCTTGACCGATCTCGGCCGAGCGCTGGCGCGGATCCCGGCGCATCCGCGCCTCGCCCGCCTGCTGCTTGCCGGTCACCGGCTCGGCGTGACGCGGGCGGCGGCGCGCGCCGCGGCGCTCCTCGCAGAGCGTGACGTGGTCTTCCGGCCGGTCGGCCGACGGCCGGTGGTCGCCGCCTACACCGCCGATTCCGACGTCGGCGACCGCGTCGCGGCACTCGACGCCTTCGCGCGCGGCGCCTTCGCCGAGACCGCGCTCGGCCCCGTGACGCCGGGCCGAGCGCGGGCGGTGCTCGAGCTGGCGCGACGCTTCGAAGCACTGGCCGAACGGGCTGAGCAGGTGCCGGAAGCCGCCGGGGCGGCGGGGGACGCGGGAGAGCTCGACGAGCCGGACCCGGCGACGGCCGAGCCCGAGACCCGGCTGCAGCGAGCGCTCCTGGCCGCCTATCCCGACCGAGTCTGCCGGCGGCGAGAGCCCGGCTCGCGGCGCGGCGTTCTCGTCGGCGGTCGTGGCGTGCGCCTAGCGGAGATGTCGGCGGTTCAGGACGCGCCGCTGTTCCTCGCCCTCGAGCTGGATGCCGGCGGCCGTGAAGCGCTCGTGCGCCAGGCGTCGGCGATCGAGGCTGACTGGCTCGAGCAGCGCGTCGAGGAGGACGTCGTGTTCGATCCCGAGCGCTGCCGGGCGATCGGCCGCCGCCGCACCCTCTACCGCGACCTGGTGCTCGGCGAGGTCGAGATCGACGCCGGGCCGGCACGAGCCGCCGAGGTCCTCGCCGCCGCCGCGTCCGAACGCCTGGCCGAAGCGGTGCCGATCGATGCGCCGGAGCTGGCCGCGCTGCGCCACCGACTCGAGCGCCTCGGCGCCTGGATGCCCGAGCTCGGCCTGCCACGCCTCGACGACGCCCTGCTGCGCACCCTGCTGCCGGCGCTCGCCGCCGGCCGACGGTCATTCGACGAGCTGCGCCGGGCGCCGTGGCTGGACGTCGTGCGCGGGCATCTGCCGCCCGCGGCGCTGCGCGACCTCGACCGCTGCGCACCCGATCGCCTGGAGGTACCGAGCGGCAGTCGCCTGCGCCTGGACTATGCGCCGGCTGAAGCGCCGGTGCTGGCGGTCAAGATCCAGGAGATGTTCGGCCTCGATTCGACGCCGACCGTCGCCGACGGCCGCGTGCCGGTCCTCCTCCACCTGCTGGCACCGAACGGACGCCCACAGCAGGTGACGCGCGATCTGCCGAGCTTCTGGCGCAACGCCTATCCGCAGGTCCGCGCCGAGCTTGCCGGCCGCTACCCGAAACACCCCTGGCCGACCGACCCACTGTCGGCCGAGCCCACGCGCAGGACCAAACGCCGCCGCGCCGGTGGCGACCGGGACTAGAATCGCCGCCATGCGCATGCCGATCGGCGCCCGAACCCTGCCCCTCTCCGAGCCGCTCGAGCTCGAGTACGGCGGCTCTCTGCGCGGCGCACAGCTCGCCTACGAGACGTGGGGCGCACTGTCGCCCGCGCGCGACAACGCGATTCTCGTCCTGCCGGCCTTTTCCGGCCACTCGCACGCGGCGGCGCACGACGGCGATCCGTCACCCGGCTGGTGGCAGGGAGTGATCGGCCCGGGCGCGGCGCTCGACACGAACTCCTATTTCGTCGTGTGCGCCTCGCTGCTCGGCGGCTCGTCCGGCAGCACCGGCCCGCCGTCGATCGATCCCGAGACCGGCACGCCGTACCGCTCGCGCTTCCCGATCGTCAGCGTCCGCGATCAGGTCGATGCGCAGGTCGAGCTGCTCGACCATCTGGGCATCGACCGGCTCTACGCGGCGGCCGGCGGCTCGCTCGGCGCCATGGAAGCGGTGGAGCTCGCGGTGCGCCATCCCCAGCGGGTGGCGCGCGTCTTCGCCGCTTCCGGCACCGATCGCACGCGTCCCTACACGGCCGCGATCCGCCACCTCGGCCGGCGCGCCATCCAGCTCGATCCAGCGTTCGCCGACGGCAACTACGACGGACACGGCCCGACCGCCGGCCTGGCGCTGGCTCGCGAGCTGGGCATGGTGGTCTATCGCTCCCGCGACGAGATGAACCAGCGCTTCCGCTGGCAGCCGCTCCACCCGCCGAGCCGCACCGACGTGACGTTCGACGTCCAGAGCTATCTGCGGCACCAGGGCAACAAGATTCTCGGCGACTTCGACGCCAACGCCTATCTGACGTTGTCGCTGTCGATGGATCTCTTCGACGTCTGGCGCGGCTTCGAAAGCCGCGAGGCGGCTCTCGAACCGGTGGCAGCAAGCTTCATGATCGTCGGCATCGACGAAGATCGTCTGATCCCGATCGACGAGCAGGAGTGGCTGCATCACGCGCTCGTCACCGCCGGCAAGCGCAGCCTCTGGCGCCCGGTGTCGAGCCACATCGGCCACGACGCTTTCCTGGTCGAGATCGAGCGCGTCAGCGCACTCCTTCGCGAGCTGCTGGCGACCTGAGTCGATGGCGCGACTTACCAGGAGCAGGCGGGTCGCGACGCGGGCGGTTGGGTCCGCTGCACCGCATGGTGAGGCGGCCGATGTCTGATCCTTGAAGTCTTCATCCCAGTGGCAGGAGTCCAAAGTCAGGGATGGCTTGCAGGGTGCTCATCAGAGCTAGATGACAGAAGAGGACGAGGACGGCGGTGCCCAAGTAGGTGCCAGTGGTGAAGAGGCTCCGATCGGTGCAGCGCCAACTCAGCCACAGGAAGCCCACGAGCAGGAGTGACACAAGACACGAGGTCCAGCGGAGGGAGCTATGGGCCTCGGAGGATTGCTGCAGCGCGAACCAGACCAGCTCGTATGAGAACACCTTGACCCCTGGTGGAAACAAGGAGTTGAAGAAGACGAGTTTCAGGCTCAAGACGCCGACGTAGATCAGTGCTCCCGTTACCGGCAGCGGCAGAACAGGCAGTGAGGGCTGGCGGAATCGAGAGGGCATCAAGGACTGACCTCCTTAGAAGAGAACGGCTCTCCACCGATTACGGCCCACTTCGAAGATCAATTCATCGCCAGGTGCACCCTGCCGGGCGCATAGAATCGCCGCCAGGAGGAACCCATGTTCGATTTTTCGGTCTTCGCGACGCCGGAGGCGTGGATCAGCCTGCTCACGCTGGCCACGCTTGAGATCGTCCTCGGCATCGACAACATCGTGTTCATCACGATTCTGGCGGGCAAGCTGCCCGAGTCCCAGCGGCCGAAGGCGTTTCAAATCGGCTTGACGCTGGCGCTCGTCATGCGCGTGCTGCTGCTGCTGTCGATCAATTGGGTGATGCAGCTCACGACACCGCTCTTCGCACTCTTCGGCCACGACTTCTCGGGACGCGACCTGATCCTCTTGGGCGGTGGCCTCTTCCTGATCGCCAAGGCGGCGCACGAGATCTACGACAAGGTCGAAGCGGCGCATCCGTCGAGCGAAGCTGCTGCCGCCAAAGCGGGGGCCGCCTTCGCCGCCGTGCTCGTCCAGATCATGATCTTCGACCTGATCTTCTCGCTCGACTCGGTGATCACGGCCATCGGCATGGCCGAGCACCTCGTGGTGATGATGGTGGCGATCGTCATCGCCATCGCCGTGATGATGATCTTCGCCGCGCGCATCGGGCGCTTCGTCGAACGGCATCCGTCGATCAAGATCCTGGCGCTCTCGTTCTTGGTCCTGATCGGAGCGATGCTGACCGCCGAGGGCACCGGCCAGCACGTCAACAAGGGCTATATCTACTTCGCGATGACCTTCGCTCTGGTGATCGAGCTGCTGAACATGCGGTTTCGCAAGAACCGTGATCCGTCGCGCGCCGCGATTCAGGTGCGCTGAAGCAGCTCAGGCAGGATGGCGCCGCCCGGCGCTGTACAGACGATCGATCTCGGCGGCATAGCGCTGTCGAATCACCTTTCGGCGGACCTTATGGGTCGCCGTCAGCTCTCCGGCCTCTTCCGATAGCGGGCGCTTGAGCAATGCCCATGCGCGCAGCCGGTTGTCGTCCGCCAGGCGCGCGTTGACGCGCGCGATGGCGGCCTCGGCGAGAGCCGCTGCGGCGCCTTCGCTGTCGTCCTCGCCCGAATCCATGACGAGCAGCGCCGCGGCGTGCGGCCGGCCTTCGCCGACCACTACAGCCTGAACGACGCCGGGCTCTGAGCGCAGAAGCGCCTCGATCGGACGCGGCGTGACTTTGTGGCCGTTCGACAGCGCCAGCAGATCGCGCTTGCGATCGGTGATGAAGAGGTAGCCGCTGGCATCGACCTCGCCGAGATCGCCGGTCGCGAACCAGCCACTGGCGTCGATCGACGAGCCCGTCGCCTCAGCGTCTTGCCAATAGCCCTGCATGACGCCTGGTCCACGGACCAAAATCTCGCCGTCCTCCGCCAGCCGCAGCTCGACGTCCTCGAGCGGCTTGCCGACCGAGCCGAGCCGTCTGCGCCCTGGGCTATTGGTAGCGAGGACCGGCGAGGTTTCGGTCAGCCCGTAGCCCTCGTAGAGGGGCACCCCGACCGCCTCGAAGAAGTCGAGGACCGTCGCGTCGAGCGGCGCGCCGCCCGAGATCGCCAGCCGCAGGCGGCCTCCGAAGCGCCGCTGCACCGATCGGTGCGCCCAGCGGGCAGCCAGCCATCGCTGGAAGGTCAGGCCAGGACCGAGGAAACCCGATCGCTCCGCCTCGGCGTAGCGCCGGCCGACGTCGAGCCCCCAGCGGAACAGCCGTCGGCGCCACTGAGGCAGCTCGGCAACAGCGCCCAGCACCCGTCGACGGACCGCTTCAAAGACCTCCGGCGCGGCGGCGAGCACCGTCGGCCGATGGCGCCGAGCCGCGCCGACGAGGCTCGACGGGTCGGAGAGGGACACCAACGAGACGCCGCGATAGAGGCACAAATAGTCAACCGTGCGCTGAAAGACATGCGAGAGCGGCAGCATCGACAGCGCCCGATCGCTCGCCGACAGCTCGAAGAGGCGGGCGCAGGCGCGGAAGTTTGACACCAGGTTACGGTGCGACAGGCGCACGCCCTTGGGCTCGCCGGTCGTACCGCTGGTGTAGAGAATCGAGGCCAGGTCGTCCGGCCCGACGCGGCCACGGAAGCGCTCGATCGGCACGTCGCCGAGCCGCTTCGCCCCCTCGCCCATCCAGCGCGTCACGGTGGCGGTCGGTTCGAGAGCCGCCTCGGCGTCGAAGGCAATCCTGCGCGGCGCTCGCACGAGTCGCTCGTCGAGCGCCCGCACGGCCTCGACTTGCTGCCCGCCGGCGAAGAACAGCCAGCCGGCGCCGCTGTTGCGCAAACCGTAGGCGAGCTGCTCGCCGCCCCAGGTGGCCGGCAGCGGCACCGGCACGGCCCCCAGCAGATGGCACGCGAAGTCGACCACGTGCCACTCCGGACGATTCTCCGATGAAAGAGCCACCCGCTCGCCGCGCTCGAGACCGGCGCTCTCGAGTGCTAGAGCCAACGAGTGGACGGCGCGGACGAACGCCGCCGTCGACCAGCTCTCGGCGCCGTCGGCCGCGAGCAGGGCCACATTCCCGGCGCTGTGCTCGCGCAGGTGGAAGAAGAGATCGTTGAGAGTCGCGACCACGACAAACCACTGGCGGCTTCGAGGCTAGACGGCCTCGTCATCCCGAGATCGGCTGAAGAATGCTCGGCCGAGTTTACGACGGGACCGAAGGTCGGCCCCGCGACACGCGGCGCATCATTTGACGCGGAGAGCGCCGCACAATAGCGTGGTCGAATCAGGTGCGCGACGACGCGCCACAGGCTGACGAGACGTGTCCGAGCGCGAGGTCGTGCGCCGCGCGCCGAGGAGAGTTCGATGAGCGAGAACCCCCTTCGCCTCCGCAAGATTCACCACGTCGAGATGTGGGTCGGCAACGCCTACCAAGCCGCCTACTTCTACCGACGGGCATTCGGCTTTTCCCAGGTCGCGTTCCACGGCCTGGAGACAGGCGCCCGAGACAAGCTGTCGATCGTTCTCAAGCAGGGTCAGGCGCAGCTCGTCCTGACCTCGTCGTTCGATCCCGAATCCGAGATCAGCCGCCATGTGGCGGTGCACGGCGACGGCGTCAAGGACATCTGCTTCCACGTGTCGGACGTCGACGCGACCTATGAGCGGGTGACAGAGAACGGCGCCGAGAGCCTCATGGAGCCCCGAGACATGCGCGACAAGCACGGCACCGTGCGCCGCGCCACCATCCAGACCTACGGCGACACGGTCCATTCATTCGTCGCCATCGACGCTTACGACGGCCCTTTCCTGCCTGGGTATCGGGCCGACCACATTCCTGAAGACGACGCCGGCCTGCTGCGCTTCGATCACATCGTCGGCAACGTCGGCCTCGGCGAGATGGAGAAGTGGGCGGGCTGGTACGCCGACGTTCTCGGCTTCCGTCGCTACATCCACTTCGACGACGATCAGATCTCGACCGAGTACAGCGCTCTCATGTCGGTCGTCATGTCGGATGGCTCCTACTCGATCAAATTCCCGATCAACGAGCCGGCCGAAGGGCTCAAGAAGAGCCAGATCGAGGAGTATCTCGACTTCTATCGCGGCCCCGGCGTGCAGCACATCGCGATGCTGACGAGCGACATCGTCAAGACCGTCACCCACCTGATGGCCAACGGCGTGCGCTTCATCGCCGTGCCGGAGACCTACTACGACGAGCTGCCGGAGCGGGTCGGCGTGATCGACGAAGACGTGCGCGACCTGGCGCCGCTCGGCATCCTAGTGGACCGCGACGAAGAGGGTTACCTGCTCCAGCTCTTCACCCAACCGCTGGTCGACCGCCCGACGCTCTTCTTCGAGATCATCCAACGCAAAGGCGCGAAGGGGTTCGGCGAGGGCAATTTCAAGGCTCTCTTCGAGGCCATCGAGCGCGAGCAGGCGAAGCGCGGCAATCTCTGAGCCCCGTCTCGACGGATCGACGTCGGGCCCCGATCACTCAGCACCCTACGGCGAGAGAGCATGACCTTTTACCACCGACTCGGCGACGTCCCCCACAAGCGTCACACGCAGTTTCGCAAGGCCGACGGCAACCTCCACCACGAAGAGGTGATGGGGATCCACGGCTTCGCCGGCATCCAGTCGATCCTCTACCACCTCCACCCACCGACGCGGGTGCACGATCTTGGCCTGGTCGAGACGGTCGAGATCGACTACGAAGATCAGGAGCATCTGCGTCATCGCCACTTCCGCTCGGCCGATCTCGAAGCCGGGGGCGACGCGGTGGCCGGGCGGGTGCCGCTGCTCGGCAACTCCGACGTCGTCCTGTCGGTCGTGCGGCCGACCGAGCCGATGGCGTATTGGTATCGGTTCGCCCACGGTGACGAGGTGCTCTTCGTGCACGACGGCACCGGGGTCCTCGAGACGCAGTTCGGGCATCTCCGCTACCGACCGGGCGACTATCTGGTGATTCCCACAGGCGTCACCTGGCGCCTGGTGCCGGACGAGGGCGTCGAGCAGCGGCATCTGGTGATCGAGGCGTTCGGCCATATCGAGCCGCCCAAGCGCTACCTGAATCGCTATGGCCAATTCCTCGAGCACTCGCCGTTCTGCGAGCGGGACATCCGGGTCCCGGACAAGCTCGTGACCCACGACGAGGTCGGCGAGTTCGAGGTGCGCGTCAAAGCGCGCGGCTGCATCTCGCGCTTCCTCTTCCACCATCATCCGCTCGACGTCGTCGGCTGGGACGGCCATCTGTATCCCTACGCCTTCAACATCGAAGACTTCGAGCCGATCACCGGCCGCGTGCATCAGCCACCACCGGTGCATCAGACCTTCGACGGGCCTGGGTTCGTGATCTGCTCGTTCGTGCCGCGCCTCTTCGACTACCACCCCGAAGCGATCCCGGCGCCCTACAACCACTCCAACGTCGACTCGGACGAGGTCCTCTACTACGTGGAGGGGGACTTCATGTCGCGCAAAGGCATCGAACGCGGCTCGTTCACGGTGCATCCAAACGGCATCCCGCACGGCCCGCATCCCGGCACCTACGAGGGATCGATCGGCAAGAAGGCGACCGAGGAGCTGGCGGTCATGGTGGACACGTTCCGTCCGCTGCGCGTCACGCGACACGCTCTCGCGCAAGAGGACGACGACTACCCGACGAGTTGGGTGCGCGACCACTGATCGAGGGGCGCGGCACAGCGCCTGGCCTTTGCTAAGATCGGGATTCGTTTCCCGTTTGATCTCCGTCCCATCGGACGACCGGCCCGTTCGCTCGTCCGGCCCGTGGCGCCCCGCGTCGCGGGTCCGATCCGCCTTCGGAAACGACCCGCCGAGAGCGCTCCGAGATGGCCTACGAATCGGTCGAGTACAAAGCCCGCGAGACCGTCTTCCAGCAGGGAGACCGTGGCACCTATATGTGCCTGGTGCAAAGCGGTGAGTTCGAGGTGGTGCAGGAGCTCGGCGGCTATGAGAAACCGGTCGCCGTGCTCGAGCGGGGCGACTTCTTCGGCGAAATGTCGATGCTCGAGGACGAGCCACGGACGCATTCCGTCCGCGCGCTCACCGACGGCAAGCTGATCAAGATCCGGCGCCGGGAGTTCCCCCAGCTCCTCGACAAGAAGCCGGACGTCTCTCTGCGGATGATCCGCAAGCTCGGCCTCCGCCTCTCCGAAACGGAGGACATGCTGCTGCGCGCCCGCGCCGGTGCAGCCTCCGCCGCCCAGGCCGCCACCGAGCAGGTCGTCCAGATGGTGCAGTGGAACGCCCACCTGATCTTCCTGGCCGACGACGCGCAATTTCCGATCCCGCAGAAGAGCGAGTGCCGGATCGGGCGTCTCGACCCGGTGAATCAGGTGCACCCGGACATCGATCTCTCCAAGATCGACACCCAGCTCACGACCAGCCGCCGCCACGCCAAGATCCTGCGCCGCTCTGATGGCTTCTACATCCTCGAAGAGCGGGCGACCAACGGCACGTTCGTCAACGGCCAGCGCATTTCGGCCGAGCGACCGCTCGAGATCCGATCGGGCGATGATTTGATGTTTGGCGCCATCCGCATGCGCCTGCTGGTCGACTGAGCGATCCTTCGTGATCCGAGGCGCGTAGAATCGGTCGCGGGCCATCGCTTGGCCTGCCGCGACCGATCTCTCTTCGCAGGAGCCTCGCCAACCATGGATCGCCCCAATCACGCCGAATCGGCCACGCAGGAACGATATGCCGCAGCCGCTCTCAGCCAAGAGTCGGCGCTCTGCTGTCCGATCGACTACGACCCTCGCTATCTACAGGCGATTCCCGACGAGGTCGTGGCGCGCGACTACGGCTGCGGCGATCCGAGCCAGCATCTGCGGCCGGGCGAGACCGTGCTCGACCTAGGCAGCGGCACCGGCAAGATCTGCTTCATCGCCTCGCAGGTCGTCGGCCCGGAAGGCAAGGTGATCGGCGTCGACATGACGCCCGAGATGCTCCAGATCGCGCGCCAGGCGGCGCCGGCGGTGGCCGAGCGCGTCGGTTTTTCAAACGTGGAGTTCCGGCGCGGCCGCATCCAGGATCTTGGCCTCGACCTGGATCGACTGGAGCAGCGGCTCGCCGAGCAGCCGATCGCCAGCGCTTCGGACTGGGTCGAGCTCGAGCGGACCACCGACGCGCTCCGCCGCGAAGAGCCGTTGATCGGCGACGACTCGATCGATGTCGTCGTGTCGAATTGCGTGCTGAACCTGGTGGCAAGCAGTGACAAGACCCAGCTCTTCCGCGAGATCCATCGGGTGCTGCGCCGCGGCGGCCGGGCCGTGATCTCGGACATCGTCGCCGACGAAGCGGTGCCGGCGGCGCTCCAGGCGGACCCCGAACTGTGGAGCGGCTGCATCTCCGGCGCCCTGACCGAGACAGGCTTTCTCAAGGCTTTCGAGGATGCCGGCTTCTACGGCCTGCGCGTTCTCGAGCGCCAGACCGAGCCATGGCGCACCGTCGAGGGCATCGAGTTCCGATCGCTGACGATCGAGGCCTTCAAGGGCAAAGAGGGCCCGTGCTTCGAACGCAAGCAAGCCGTGGTCTACCGCGGGCCGTTCAAGGAAGTCCTCGACGACGATGAGCACCGCCTGCGCCGCGGCGAGCGCATCGCGGTGTGCGACAAGACCTTCCAGCTCTACAGCCGCGAGCCGTATCGCGCGTTCTTCGACTTCATCGAACCACGCGAGGACATTCCGCTCGCCGAAGCGGAGCGGTTTGACTGTTCGCGAACGCAGCGACGCCACCCGCGGGAGACTAAGGGTCTCGACTACGACGTGACGACCGAGGCTGCCGAGAACTCCTGCATCGACGGAGGCAGCTGCTGCTGAGCCGATGAGCGAGCTCGACCCAGCCCTCGCCAAGGGCACACCGACAAACGCTCCTCCGGCCAACGAGCCCGCCGCCGAGCAGGCCTCCGAAGTGCCGATCCAGGGCGTCGCCCTCGAGGAGGCGCCGCGCCGAGCGACAGCGCCGTCCACAGAGGCGGTGCCACACGTGCGTCTGCGTTCTCTTGACACCCTGTGGTTCCAGGTCGCCGGCACGCTCTGCAACCTCGCGTGCAGCCACTGCTTCGTATCGTGCTCGCCGACCAACCGAACGCACGAGATGCTCAGCCTGGAAGAGGTCGAGCGCACCCTCGCCGAAGCGGTCGCGCTGGGCGTCAAGGAGTATTACTTCACCGGCGGCGAGCCGTTCCTCAATCCGGAAATGGAAGAGATCCTGGCCGCCGCGCTGAGCTGCGGACCGACCTCGGTGCTGACCAACGGTCTGCTGCTCGACGCGCGTCGCTGTGAGCGGCTGGCGGCGCTGCAGGAAACCTCCAGCTACTCCCTCGACGTGCGCATCTCGCTCGACGGCACGGACGCCGGGACGAACGATCCGATCCGAGGCCCTGGCACCTTCGAGCGCGTGCTGGACGCCGCGCGCCATCTCGAAGCGGCGGGCCTCGATCCGGTGCTGACGGTCACTGAGGTGCACGCCGACAACGCCACCGACGACGGGCGCCGACGATTCCTCGAGCTGCTGCGTGCCCAGGGCATCGAGCGCCCGCGCCTCAAGATTCTGCCGGTCTTCCAGATCGGCGCCGAGGCCGAACGCAGCGGCGCCTATGCAGAGTGGCAGAGCCTGGCGGAGATGGGCGAGCAGCTCGATCCTGAGGCCTGGGATCACCTGCAGTGCAGCTCCTGCCGCATGGTCACCGATCAAGGCATCTGGGTCTGCCCGATTCTGGTCAACGAGCCGGGCGGCCGCATGGGCGCCACCCTCGCCGACACGCTCGACAGCTTCCCTCTCGGCCATCCCGCCTGCTGGACCTGCCACGTGCACGGCGTGAGCTGTCGCACGTGAGCGACTCGACCTCGCCCGACGACGCGAGCGCGACGGATCCGGAGCGCAACGGTGACCGCGGTCGGCTCGATCCGTCCCACGTCGCTCGCCTGATCGCCCACCGCGGCAAGGCGACCTGGGGCGAACGGCTCGTACCGCTCGAGACCTTCCGCCGCGAAAGCCGGCAGTTCGGCCGCGAGCTGCCGGAAGGCGAGCGTCAGACAGAGCGCCGCAGCTTCCTCGAGCGGCCATCGGACCCAACGCCGATCGAAGGGCCGTTCGGCAAGATCGCCGTCTTCGGCGGCATCTACAACAACAGCTACGGCCTCGAGGCGCTGCTCGACGACGCGCGCCGGCGAGGCGCCGAGGCGATCTACTGCCTCGGCGACTTCGGCGGCTTCGGCCCACATCCGGAGCGCGTGTGGCCGCTGCTGGTCGAAGGCGATGTCCGGTCGATCCAGGGCAACTACGAGGAGTCGCTCTCTTCGGGCCGCGAGGATTGCAACTGCGGCTACGCCGATCCGCGCGACAATCATTTCGCCGCCGTGTCCTACCGCTACACCGCCGAGCGATGCTCCGCCGACTTCAAGACCTGGATGGGCAGCCACCCCCGGCGGCGGCGAGTGCACCTCGGCCGACGCGAGCTGCTGCTGATCCACGGCTCGCCGCGGCGGGTCAACGAGTTCCTTTTCGAGTCGGCGACACCAGACCCTTTCCTCGAGGTGCTTTGCGCACAAGAGCGCTGCGACGGCATCTTGTGCACCCACACAGGCCTGCCTTGGCACCGGCATCTGGCTTCCGGACGCGACGTGGTGAACGTCGGCGTCATCGGGCGGCCGGCCAACGATGGCGCCACCCATGTCTGGTACGCGCTGCTCGAGGTCGGCACCGACGGCGGGCTCGCGGTCGAGCTCGTGCCTTTGGTCTATGACGTCGAGGCGCTGGCACGCGACATGCGCCAGGAACAGCTGCCCGACGAGTTCGTCGAGACCATCCTCACCGGCTGGTGGACCACCTGTCTCGAGATTCTGCCGGCGCGCGAGCGCCGCGCCTCCAGGTTCTGAGTTGGGTCGGTCGCCCGACGAAGGAGACCCGATGCCCCATCCGCGTCTCGCCATCATCGGCGCCGGCCCGATCGGCCTCGACCTCGCCCTCGCCGCCGCCGAGCGCCAGCTGCCGTACACGCTCTACGAAGCTGCCGACGAAGTCGCCGGTCACGTTAGCGATTGGGCGCACGTCCGCACGTTCACGCCCTGGTCGATGAATCTCTCCGAGCGCATGCGCCAGGCCCTCGAACGCGCCGGCCGGCCGGCCCCGGACGGCGAGGATCGGCCGCTCGGCCGCGAGCTGATCGACCGTCTCTACCAGCCCCTTGCCGACCTGCCGCAGATTGCGCCGCACCTGGCCCTCGGTCGACGCGTGGTGGCGATCGGCCGCAGCGGGCTTCTCAAGCACGAAGAGATCGCCACGGCGACTCGCGGCGCGCGCCCCTTCCGCCTCTTGATCGAGGAGGGCGCCGGCGAGGAGTCGGTTGCAGAGGCCGACCTCGTCGTCGACACGAGCGGGCAGGCAATCCCCAACGCCCTCGGCGACGCCGGCGTGCCGGCGCCGGGCGAGCGAGCGAACGATGCGCGGATCCACCGCCAGATTCCGGACGTCGCGGCCGAGCCCAACGCCTGGGCCGGGCGCACCACCCTGCTGGTGGGCGCCGGCCACTCGGCACAGACCGCTTTGCGCAACCTCCTGAGCCTCGCCGAGAGCCGGCCCGGGACCCGCGTCATCTGGGCGATGCGCGGCCGCGGCCCGGAGCCGATCGCCGACGATCCGCTCCCCGATCGTCAGGCCCTGACCACCGCGGCCGCCGACGCCGCCCGAACGCCGGAAGCCTCGCGAGGCGCGCTCCAGGTGCATCGCCGGGTGGTGGTGGACGCGCTCGCTGCGGCCGGCGGGGATCGACTGGCCGTTGACCTGCGGCCGGTCGATGGCAGCCTGGCCGCGACACGGGTGGAGGTTGACCGCGTGCTGGCGCTCACCGGTCGGGTGGGCGATGCGGCGCCGTATCGCCAGCTTCAGGTGCACGAATGCTACGCGACGAGCGGCCCGATGAAACTGGCGGCAGCGCTCCTCGCGTCGTCGGGCGCCGGCGGCGACTGCCTCGACCAGGTGAGCGCCGGCGCTGACGCCCTGCGCAGCCCCGAGCCCGGCTTCTTCTTGCTCGGCTCGAAGAGCTACGGTCGCCGCAACGACTTCCTGATGCGCACCGGCTTCCAGCAGGTCGATGATTTGATGAGCCTGATCGACTGACGCTCCGTCAGGCCGGCCGCGAGCGCTGCCATTTTGTGCGGGTGTAGGCGATGCGGAACGCCTGCCGCTCGGCGTTGCGCTGCGACGCACTGCCTGGAGCGGCGCACAGCATCATCAGCTCGCAGCCACTCTCGACCGCGTGCTCCAACCGCGCTCGCAGCAAGGCGAGCTGAGCGCCGCGCCGCCGCGCCGGCGGGATCGTGCTGGCACCGGCCAGGAGAGCAACATCATCGGCGATCGACAGCGCTCCCGAAGCGATCGGGCGCCCGTCGGTGTCCTCGACCAGAAACGTCACGCAGCCTTCCTGGCGTACGAATAAGGTGCCCAGGCCCCGCAGGAACGACGCAACCTCCGGGAACTCTCCCCACCCTTCGATCATCGTGTCGATCCACAGCGCCTCTTCGTCCGGAGCCACCGGCCGGGCCGCCAGCGGTCGCCGCCGACCGCGCCGCGCCAAGCCGCCGCCGGCCAGGCGGTAGAGCACGTTCGTCTGCTCGATCGGCCGATAGCCGCGGTCGCCGAGGAGCGCCAGCGCTGAGGGGTCGGCGAGCGGCGAAACCTCGTGGAGGGCGTCACTGCCGCGCTCGAAGAAGAAGGTCTCGAGCGTGTCGAGATCATGGCGGGTGAGCGGCTCGGTCATGCCGAGGCCGAAGCTCTGGGTCAGCGGCGAGCCGACGCCGTCGAAGAGCGCTGTCGTGCCGCCGATCTCGATGCAGTCGGCGCCGTGGTCTGGATCGACCGCGCGGCGCGCCTCGATCGAGCGCCGGTTCGCTATCGCCTCGGCGCGCTCGAGCCTCTGCGCCAGATCGAGGTCGGCGAACGGCAGTTTCGGTGGACGGGCATGCGCGCTCACGACGCGGGCACCACCCCGGCGCTCGGACGCGCCTGTGCGGCGGCTGGCGGCGGCGCGTTGACCAGCCAATCGACGAGCGACGCGGCCGACGGCAGCACGTCGAGCGCGCCGCGGGAGCGCAGCAACGCCTCGTCGTGCGAGCCGCTCAGCATGCCGACCGAGTCGACGCCGGCGCTGCCTGCCATGTCGATGTCATACGTCGTGTCCCCGATCATGAGCGCACGCCGACGGCCGACGCCCAGCTCGTCGAGAATCGACAGCAGCATCTCGGGATGCGGCTTCGACCGCGCTTCGTCGACCGTGCGGGTGGTGACGAAGTGCGAGCGCACGGCCAGGCCGTCGAGATCGCGCTCCAGGCCAGCGCGACTCTTGCCGGTCGCGACCGCCATCGTCCATCCGCCGGCACTGAGAGCCGCGAGGGTATCGAGGGCCCCCGGCAGCGCCACCGGATCATTCTTGTAGTGCGAGCGCCAGAGGGATCGATAGCTTTCGATCCAGCAGGTGCGGCTCGCCTCGTCGACCTCGGGCAACAGACGCTCGGCGGTGCGATCGAGGCCGAGGCCTATGCCTCCGCGGACAAAGGCGTCGTCGACCGGCGGAAGGCCACACGCCTCGAGCGCGTGGCGGGCGCAGGCGACGATGGTCGAGATGGAGTCCATCAGCGTGCCATCCCAGTCGAACACCAGGAGGTCGTAGCGGCGCGCCGGGGATGTGGAATGTCGCAG
>JBCBCF010000012.1:2479-14056 GCA_038530905.1 Acidobacteriota bacterium | reverse complement strand
CTTTCATCCAGCGAGAATTCATGCTGCGACATTCCACATCCCCGGCGCGCCGCTTCGACCTCCTGGTGTTCTACTTGGATGGCACGCTGATGAAAGGCGGACACCGCCCGCGCCGGCCCTGATCTCGGTGCCGGCCGATGGCGATCCGCCGCATTGACAGTCGAAATCTTGCGAGCCTATAATCTGCGGCCCGACGCGAACCGGGGCGCGCGGCCCGAAGAGGTCCGGAACCGCCCCAAACGCGATCCTCGGTAGCTCAATGGTAGAGCAATCGGCTGTTAACCGATTGGTTGGGGGTTCGAGTCCCTCCCGAGGAGCCATCGCCCGACGCCGTCTGCTGCAACGCCCTGCTTCTGCAGGGCGTTTTGCTTGGTGCTGATCGGATGCTCAAGTCTTGGCAGGCGATGGGCCCGAGCGTGAGCGCATCGACTGGCCATTCTGCCCGGGCCTTCCTCCTGACAGGTCGGCACCTTCCCCCGTCGGCCGGGCTTTGGGAAACTGTCGCCTCTTTGCTCTCGTGCGCACCGCCCGCTTCGCACGGACCGCGCGCTCTTCTCCGTGACGCGAAGCCTCAGAGACACGAAGGAGTTCTCCATGATGCCGCATCCACTCGCCTCTCTGCGTCGCTCGCTCGCCCGACTCTTCCTCGTCGTCGCCCTGGCAACGACGCTTGCCCTCCCGACGGTCGCCGCGTTCGCTGCCGATGCCGAGCCAGAGGAGGACTCGATCATCGTGGTCGTCCTGCAATACGTCACCGGCATCCTGATCGATCCGAGCGGCTGCACGGACAACTGCTGAGGGGCGATCGCCGATCCCGCCAACGCATCGGCTGCGCCATGGCGCGGACCACTCGCCACCACGAGAAAGGGCGCTCCCTGCGGAGCGCCCTTTGTGCATCTGGCTGGCGGTTGAAAGAGCCGATCAGCTCGCCGCGGCCAGGGAGCGACTCGGGATGCGCTGCAGGGAGCGGCGCGCCTGATTGAGCACGACGCTCGTCAGAGCGCGCTCCTCGCAGGCACGCTGGAAGAGACGAAGAGCGACGAACGCCTCGCGATGCTGTTCGAGCGCACCGAAGATCGGCACCATGCTCGCGGTGAGCTTCTGGAGCTCCTCCCAGCGGCTCTGGCGCTGATAGAGGTTGGCGAGGTCGAGGCAAACCAGCGCCGCGCGCGGGTGATCGTCGATGCGCGTGAAGGCCTCGCGTGACTCGAGCATGGCGCTCTCGGCCTGTTCGAACTCGCCGCGCCCCCGCAGGATGACGCCTTCGAGCCAGCGCAAACGGATGCGCTGGCCGGCGCGGCCAAAGCGCCCGAGCAGCTGGCGCGTCTGCGGCAGAAGGTCGAGAGCCTGGCTGTAGCGGCCGGTTTCCGCGTAGCAGGTCACCAGATTGTGGAAGAGCGCGAGGCGCAGGAAGCCGTCGGTCGACGCGTCGACCAGTTCCGTGGCGCGCTCGAGGAAGGGAATCGATTTCTCCGGATCGCCCTCCTCGAAAGCGATCATCGCCTTGGCGATCAGCAGGGTGACTTCGAGGTCGGAGCGGTCCAGCTCACCGTAGAGCTGGCTGGCCCGCTCCACCTCGTTCCAAGCCTCGTCGAAGCGGCACTGCTCGCGCCGCAGCGCCGCCTGGAACAGGGCGATGTCACCGCGCACCAGCGCGTCGTCGCCCGCCAGCTCGAGGAACCGTTCGGCGGTCGCGAACCCCTGCTGCGAGCCGCGCAGGTCGCCCGCCAGAGTGCGCGCATGGGCCAGCCAGGCCCATGCCTGGGCCTTCAGCCGAGCCAGCTCGGACTTGTCGAGCACCGACGAGTCGATCACGTCGAGACTCTTGAGGGCGAGATCGGCGACCTGCACGCCACGGCGGGGATGATCCCGGCCGATCAGGCGGCTGCGCTGGCGCAGAAGGTGGAAGAGCGCCGGGCTCATGAGCCGAAGATCACGAATCAGCGAACTCTGCTCGTGCCAATTGTGCTGCTCGAGCAGGCGCCAGGCCTCTTCCTGCTGCTCGGCGTCGAGGTCACCTTCGCCGAGGATCACCTCGATCCGGCTCTTCGTCTCCCAGAGATCCGCCGAGGACGACGAGGCGGGCACCACAGCGGCGGGCTCGAGGGACGGCTTAGCCACCGGCGCCTCCGTGCCGTTGGTGCCATCGTTGCCGCTGTCGGGGTCCGGATACATCGCGCGCAGCTGGGCGATCAGGTCGTTGGCTTCGTCGAGCGACAGCTCACCGGCGAGGGCGCGCTGCAATTTGTCGGTCCGCGCCTGCAGGCTTTCCTCGATCAGAGGCGAGGCATCACCGTTGATCGACACGTGACGCTGGCGCGCTTTCTTGCGATAAGCCGTCGGTCGCTGGCCGGACCAGCGGGAAAAGGCTCGGCTGAAGACCTGGATGCTCGAATAGCCGAGCAGTTCGGAGATCTGCCAGATCTTGAGATTCGACTCCGCGAGGAGCTTGCAGGCGGTCTCCAGCCGGCGATCTTCGATATAGCCGTGCGGCGGCCGACCGACCGCGGAGTGGAATTGAATCGGCACCGAGTTGTCGCGCACACCGCAGTTGCGCTTGAGCTGATTGACATCGAGCGAGGGGTCGAACAGGTGCTCTTCGATGTACGCGAGCAGCGGCTTGAGGCGCTGCGGCGCTTTGACCTGGTCGCGTCGGATTCTTTCGAGCGATTCCGACGCAGCCGACTCCAAGATTCGATGGACGTGTCCAGAAAGCATCATTCGTATCCTCTCCAAAAAGCGTCGGCTCCTCGACGTCGAGCCGACTTCACTCCAGCGCCGCCAGACGGCTCGGTCCGGGCGCGAAGACAGAGACTTGTGACGTGTGGAGCGTAGGAGAGCGGTTCGCCTTCCCCAAATTCCTGGCTCAAATTTCCCTGAACCCTCCCTTAGAGTCCAAATTGGCGTTCGAAATCGAAAAAAGGAGACCAAAGAGAGCCGGAGCGCTTCTCGCTCGACCCGTCGTCCTGATCGATGTTCGTCCTCGAGAATCGGAACGGAGGAGCACTGAAGCGCTCCTCTCCCAAGTTGTCATCCGACTCGGCGGGCGAGATCGAACCTCGACGTTCGAAACCAAAAGAGGGGCGATCGCTCAGCTGGGCCTTCCAAGGAAATCGACGGCAACGACGCGACAGACGAGCGTCGAGGGACCGTTGTCGGTGCGCCCGGTCCTCGTCGACGGGCACGTCGGGACGGGCGCGTGGAGTGGCTAGCGGGCGATCTGGTGATCGAAGTGGAAGTAGCGAACGCTGCCGTCGATGCGAGTGGCCGGCCCTCGCAGGCTGGAATCGCCGGCTCGACCATCCTGCTCGACGACCTGGACCGCTGCCGCCGGCAGGTCGAGCGTCGTCTCGCCGTCGGTCGACCAGGCGACGATGAGAGACCGCCTGTTCTCGCCTTCTGCAGCGGGCCGATCGAAGAGCAGGGCCCAAACGCCATCACGTGACGCCAGCCGGCCGACACAGCGACCACCCCGCAGCTCGTGCTGCAGCGTCGCCAGCGCGTGCCACGCCGGGCGCCGCCGATCCCCTTCTTCCCTGGGTTCCACCAGGCCGTAGCCGCGAGCGAAAATGCGCCACCAATAGGCACGGTCGGCGGCCCCGGTGGCGAGCGTCAGGAGGAAGAAGCGCGCAAGATAGTCGGCCTGTTGCGCCTCGTCGACGGCCACGTCGCGGCCGGCCGGCGCATGCGGCCCTTCGCGCAGCGGCCAATTCACCTCGGTGATCCAAGAGGTCGCCAGCCGATGCGGCGAGGTCTCGCCGATCGCCCGGACGAGCCACGCCTTCGCCGGCGTGTCGAAGACGAGGAGCTGACGACGCTCCGGCGCACCCCGCCGGTCAACGTAAAGCAGGCTCGCGACGCCGTCGAGGCCAGCCTGCCGAGGATGGTGCAAAGCCGCAAGCAACGCGTGCGGCTCGAAGTCGATCACCGCCGGCCCGAAGGCGCGCCCGCCGCGGGCGCCCACCACCTCGACGGCCGAACGAGCCAGCTGCCGATACTCCGCCTGCTTCCAAACGCCCCACTTGCTGCGATTGATCGCCTGGCCGATCTGAAAATCGCGGCCGAACGGCGCGAAGCGATCGACCAGCTCCTCGACCCGTGCACGCCAGCGCCCCGGATCGCGCACCATCTCGCGGGTCTGGGGCAGCGCGAAGGCGACCTCGATGCCACGCGCATGCAGCGTGCGGGCGAGCGTCTCCTCGTGCCGATCGTCGTCTTCCCACGGATGCAGCCGCAGGAGGACGTGCTCGACGCCCAGGGCCTCGATCTCTGCAGCAACCGTCTCCGGCGCTTCAGGTCGCGGTCGAACGGCCACGCCGACCCCCGGCCAGTCGACCGGTTGACGCCACTGGTCCCGCTGCAGCTGGCGGTAGCGCCGCACCACGGCGGGCGCGCGCCGCACAATGCGCGCGAGGTCGCGCAGATGCGAGGGCGCATCGGCCAGCCGCACCAGATTCTTCTCTCTCCGCGAGGCGTGTTGGTGCGGCTGCTCGGTGAGCGGATCCCAGACGATCTTGTCGCGCCGCGAGGCGCCCTCGGGCGCCGCCTCGAGATGAGCGTGCGGGCGACGCGGAGAGCTCCAGCGGATCTTGCGCAACGGAGCCCTCACCGCGCGCTTGAGCGCCAGCTTGCCGTAGAAGCCGCGATGGAAAACGAGGTGCGTGGCGCGCTGCAAACGGGTCGGCTCGCGACCCCAATAGCCGCGCAAGAAGATCCGCTGATCCACGGGGCGATGAATCGTCAATCGGCAGAGATCCCGATAGCGCGCAGCCCAGCCGATCGGGTCGCGAATGCGGGCGCGCGACAGGTCGAGAATCTGAAAGTCGTCGGGACTCGGCTGCTCGGCATCGTCCGGAAGCAGCACGTTCCCGATCGAAAGATCCCGATGAAACACGCCTTCCGCATGCAAGCCACCGATGAAGGCGCCGAGCGCCTCGAGAAAGGCCACACGATCGAGGCGTGGAAACGCCTCTGCCAGGGTTCCCGCGGACAGCGCACGCAGGATGTAGCGCACCTCGACCCGGCCTTCGAGCCAGCGACTGACAAAGAGCGACGGACCGTCCGGCGCCTCCGACTCGATCCACAGAACCGGCGTCGGCGTGCCGATGCCGGCGGCGTGCAGCAACCGAGACGTGCGCCAGCTCCGCTCGGCGCGCGAGCCGCGCAGCTTGCGGTCCAGGCGGCGGCGCGGGCTCTGGTTGCGATACAGCTTGACGACGACCCCGAGGCGGCCGTCTGCGGTTTCGATCGAGGTGCCGTAGAGATAGCTTCGGCCCCAGTGGAGCGTCGCTTCGGCGGAGGTCGGATCGACCACTTTGCGCACCGCCGCCGCCAGATCGATCGGGCGGTGCGCGAGCAGCACCTCACCCGACCAGCCGTCGACACGGAACCCTTCCACCTCCTCCGGTCGCGGTCGCCGGGAGGCTCGATCGCGCGGAATCGGGCTCATACCTCGAGGATGTCGAAGCGCTCGTGGTGCAGCTCCGAGTCGCTCTGAATCAGGATCTCGCTGCGCAACTCGCGCTCGAGCTCCTGAAGGATCGGCTGCTCGTGCCGCTGGAGAGCAGCGGCAACGTCGGGATGCACCCGCAGAAGCACCTCGCTGTCGTGGTAGCGCGCGCGCTGACGCAAAATCTGGCGCCGCAGCTCGAGAGCGATGGTGGACATCGATTTGATGCGGCCGGTGCCGCGGCAGTACGGACACGGCCGAGTGAGCAGGCGCTCGAGGCTCGGTCGCGTGCGCTTGCGCGTCAGCTCGACGAGGCCGAACTCGGAAATGTTGAGCACCTTGTTCTTGGCGCGATCCTTCGCCAGCTCTCGCTCGAGCGCCTCGAAGACCTGGCGGCGATGCTCCTCCTCGACCATATCGATGAGATCGATGACGAGGATCCCGCCGAGATTGCGCAGGCGGATCTGGCGCACGATCTCGCGCACCGCCTCGAGGTTGGTGGTCAACACCGTGTCTTCGAGGTTGTGGCGGCCGACATAGCGACCCGTGTTGACGTCGATCGCCACCAGGGCTTCGGTCGGGTGGATCACGATATGACCGCCCGACTTGAGCCACACCTTGGTCTTGAGGGCCGCCTCGATCTCGGAGTCGATGTCGAACCGCTCCATGAGCGTCCGATCCTGCCGCGACAGCTTGACCCGACCGACCAGCGACGGCTGAACCTGATCCACGAATTCGACGATCCGCTCGTAGGTGTCTTCGCCGTCGACCCACACGACGCTGAACTCGTCGGACAGCTCGTCGCGCAATACGCGCAGGGCGAGATCGAGGTCGCGATGGATGAGCGTCGGCGCCGCCAGCCCCTCGGCGCGCGAGCGGATGCGGCTCCACAACCGACGCAGATACTCGAGGTCCGCGCGCATCTCGTCGAGCGTGGCGCCGGCGCCGGCGGTGCGCACGATCAAGCCGGCGTCCTCGGGCGCCAGCTCCTCGAGCTGCTCGCGCAGGCGCAGGCGCTCGTCTTCATCCTCGATGCGCCGGGAGACGCCGTGATGGAGAACGCCTGGCAATAGCACCAGGCTCCGGCCGGGAAGGGTGATCTGGGTCGAGACGCGCGCGCCCTTGTTCGGCATCGCGTCCTTGAGAACCTGCACCAGGACTTCCTGGCCCGGCTTCAGGAGCTGATCGATCGATCGCGTCTCGAGGCCGTTGCGACCGGCGGTCCGCTCGATGTCGTCGTCGGCCTCCGGCCCGAACGGGTTCGCATCGTCGTCGCGCTCGGGCGGCCCTTCGAATTCCTCGATCGCCCCGAGCGACGGCTCGACGACCTCGCTGACGTAGAGAAAGGCGTCCCGATCGAGACCGATGTCGACGAAGGCTGCCTGCATGCCGGGCAGCACGCGGTGCACACGGCCCTGATAAACGTTCCCGACGATGCCTCGCTGCTGGTGGCGCTCAATGAAGAGCTCCGTCAGGCGATCCTGCTCCAAAATAGCGATGCGGGTTTCGTGGGGATCGCTCTCCACCAGCATCTTCTTATTCATCGCGCGAATCATACCGCCGCTGGCGAACGCCGCGGAGAACGCACGGTGCTCAGCGGTTGACGTAGCGACGGTAGTCGACGTTGACCACCAGGCCGCAGATGATCGCGTTGAGCAGCAGGAAGGAGCCGCCGTAGGAAAGAAACGGCAGCGGAATGCCGGTGATCGGCACGAGGCCGACGACCATGGCCGTGTTGTAGATGACGTGGAAGGAGACGAGCGACATCAGGCCGATGATCATCAGAAGACCGGTGCGATCGCGGCTGCGGCCGGCGACCTTCGCAGCGGAGCTGAAATAGAGGCCGTAGAGCAGCAAGACCGCCGCCACGCCGAGAAAGCCCCACTCTTCGGCCAGCACCGCCATGATGAAGTCGGTGTGCCGCTCGGGGAGAAACCGCAGCTGACTCTGCGTGCCCTGTCCGTAGCCGCGCCCGATCCACTGCCCGGAGCCGACAGCGATCTTCGACTGCAGCACCTGGTAGCCGGCGCCGAGGGGGTCGGCTTCCGGCTGAACGAAGCTGAGCACGCGGGCGCGCTGGTAGTCCTCCATGCCCCACGTCCAAAAGCCGGCGGCGAACGCCGCCGCCAGGATCGCCGCGACGATCAGGAACTGACGACGGACTCCGGCCACCAACAACATGCCGGCGAGCATCGGCAGGAACATCGCAGCGCTCCCGAGATCACGCTGCAAAACCACGAGCACCACCGGCACCGCGACCAGGGTGCAAGCGACGAGAATCTGCCGCAGGCCGAGAAAGGAGCGCTGAATCTGGCCGAGATAGCGCGCCAGCGCCAGCGCGGTTGCCAGCTTCGCCAGCTCGGACGGCTGACCGCCCACCGGCCCGAGCGCCAGCCAGCTCCGCGCCCCGCCGCGCACCTCGCCGACGAAGAGCACCAGCACGAGGAGAACCAGGCACAGACCGTAGAAGATCGGCGCCAGATCGACGAGCTTGTGGTAGTCGAGCTGGAAAACCAGCACGCCGGCGATCACACCGACGATCAGCCAGATCCCCTGGCGGATGGCGTATCCCTCGCCGATCTCGGCCGTGGCGCTGGCAACCGTCGCCCAGCCGATGCCTCCCAGCAGCAGGGCGGCGAGCACCGGCAGCCAGTCGGCGTTGCCCAGCCGCCGCAGCGGCGAGCGTTCCTCAACCCCCGAGAGGCGAGGAAGCGATGCCGAAATACTTCGCATAAAGAGCTCTGGCGAGTGGCGCCGCCGCCTTCGAGCCGCCGCCGCCGTGCTCGACGAAGACGACAACAACGAGCTGGGGATCGTCCACCGGGGCGAACGAAGCGAACCAGGCGTGATCTCGGTGCTCGGCGGCCAGCTCGTCGTTGCTCGTCCAGGTCTCCTGACGAACGACCTGCGCCGTACCGGTCTTGCCGGCGATCTCCAGCTCGGCCAGATCGGCAGCGCGGCCCGTGCCGCGGGGATGCTCGACCACGCTCCACAGAGCGTCGCGGATGCGCTCGAGATGACGGGGTTCGATGTCGGGCAGACCGCCCGGGCTCGGGCCGCCGACCAGATGTGGCGTCGGCAGCGCGCCGCCGGTCGCCACTGCCGACAGCATGGTCGCGACCTGCAGTGGTGTCACGAGAATCGGGCCCTGGCCGGTCGCCACCGAGATCGTCTCGCCCGGATACCAGCGCGTTCCGCGCGCCTCGAGACTCCAGGCGCTCGACGGCACGAGCCCGGCCTTCTCGCCCGGCAGGTCGATGCCCGTGCGGGCGCCGAAGCCAAAGCGGTGGGAAAAGTCGGCGATGATGTCGATCCCCAAGCGCTGACCGAGCTGATGGAAATAGACGTTGCACGACTCGCGCAGCGCGCCTTCAAGATCGACCCAGCCGTGCCCGGCGGCGTTGTGGCAGCGATAGCGATGGCCGTAGATCCGGGACCAGCCGCCGCAAAACACGCGTTCGGCGGGGTCGAGTTGGTTCAGCTCGAGGCCGGCCGCCGCCATCACGATCTTGAACACCGAGCCCGGTGGATAGGTGTTCTGGATCGCCCGATTTTGCAGCGGCTTGCGCGGATCGTGGGTGAGAGCCTTCCAATCGTCCCGGCTCAGCCCGCGGGCGAAGAGGTTGGGGTCGAAGGACGGCGCGGAGACCATCGCCAAGATGCCGCCGGTGCGCGGATCCATCGCGACGATGGCGCCGACTTTGCCCTCGAGCTGCCGGGCCGCTTCCTGCTGCAGGTCGAGATCGAGGGTCGTCACCAAGTCCACGCCCGGCAACGCCGGCTCGCGGCCCAGCTCATTCACCGTCTGCCCATGGCTGTCGACGACGACCACCTGCTCACCGCGCGTGCCGCGCAGACTGGCCTCGTATTGGCGCTCGAGCCCGCGTTTCCCGACCTGGTCGCCGCCGCGATAGCTGGATCCCGAGCGGGCGATCTGAGCGGAGTCGACTTCGCCAAGGTAGCCGAGAAGATGCGCAGTCTGGTGGGCGTAGCGATAAAGACGCCGATGCTCGGCACGGACCTCGAGCTCCGGGTGCTCGAGCTGGCGCACCGCGATGCGCGACAATTCCTCGAGGCTCAGACCGCTCGCCAGGCGCACCGGCCGCGGCGAGCGGTCGGCGGCGGCAGCCCGCTCAGACAGCTCGTCCGGCGGTCCGTCGAGCACGCTCTCGACGAACGCGAGGGTGGATGCGCCGTCCTTGATCCGCGTCCCGTCTACCCACAGCCCGTAGCTCGGCACGTTCTCGGTCAGCGCGCGATCGGCACGGTCGCGCAGTAGGCCGCGCGAAGCCTCGATCGACACCTCGCGCAATCGGTTGTCTTCGGCAAGAGCTCGATAGTGCTCGCCACGGGCGACCTGCACCATCCAGTAGCCGATCGCCACGACCACCAGAGCGACGCGCAGGAGATTCGACAGACCGGCGACGCGGGCCGCCAGCTCGGCACGTTGGGTGGAAGAGCTACTCATCGCAATCACCTCTGCTCCGGCAAACGCAGGCGGCGGCGCCGGCGTTCCCTTCGCTCGCTTTCTGCCGCCCGCAGCCGGCCGCCAAGAGTGAAGAGAGCCGCGCCAGCGAGCGCCGTGGTCGCCACGCGCGCGGCCGATGCGACCGGCGACGGCAGCTGGTCCGACGCCACCACCGCGAACTGCACAAGTGCCACCAGCGCTCCCTCGAGGGCCGCGGCGAGCGCGAAGAGCAGGGCGACCTGCAGCGCCTGCTGCACGACCACGCGCTGCTCGACGCGCGCCACCAAATAGGCGACCGCCGTGTCCGCGAAGCCGAAGAGGCCGAACGGGCCGCCGGTTAGCGCATCGTGCGCCAAGCCGGCGACGCTGCCGCCCAACGCCGCCATCGCCGGCGTGGCGCGCAGGCCGACGGACGCCGAGAGAATAAGAAACGGTCCGATCCACGAAGCGACGGAAGGCATGGCCCAATGCGTTGCCACATGCAGGGCCGCCGCGCCGACGAGAGCCAGGGCGAAGCGCAGGAAGCTGGTCACGGGGCGGTCCCGGAGCCCGCGGGAGATCCGCTTGCCCGGTCACCATCGGCCGGGGTGTCAACGTCCGGTATCGACTCGTCCGGCGCCGGGGCGGCGAGGCCGGAGCCGCGCGACGGGCGCTCGACGGCGCCGACCGGCCCCGGTTCGCGTTCCACGAGAGCGTCTCGAACATCCTCGGCAAGCGGCGCGTCGCTCAGCAGATAGACCTTCTCGAGCACGCCGAAATCAACCGCCGGCGCCAGCTCGACGTGCTTGAACAAGCCGCTGCGGTCGGCGACCTCGCGCACCGTGCCGATCGGAATGCCGCGTGGAAAAACGCCGTCGAGGCCCGCTGTCACCACCCGATCCCCGACCAGCACGTCACTTTGCATCGGCAGGTTGTCGAGCAGCAGACCGCGATCGCCGGCGCCGCGGGCGATGCCCTGGCGCCGCGTGCGCTCGACCATCGCGCTGGCCGCCGACGTGACATCGGTGACCAACTGAACCTTGGCGTAGTTGCCGGTCGCCACGACCACGCGGCCCACGAGGCCGTCCTCGGTGACCACCGCCTGTTGGCCGCTGGGCTGCTCAGAACCGGCCCATACGATGATCGTGCGCAAATAGGAGTCGGCGTCGGCGAAGACGACGTCGCCCACGAAGCTGCCGATCGTCGGCCGCCGGTAGGCCGCGAGGCGGGCGAGGCGCTCCAGCTCCTGTTCAACACCGTGCAGCCGAGCGACCTCACTTTCGAGCTCGAGCACGCGGCGGCTCAGACGCTCCTTGTCACGGCGCAAAGCGCCGGCCATCTTGAGCGACTCGATGAAGCCTAGGGTGCCGCCCCGAGCGAAGGCGACGCTGCGCGCCACCGGCGCCAGCCCGCCGAGCAGCGCCGCCTCGAGCCGGCCGCCCCGCGCCTCCGCCTGGCCATAAAGCAGGACGGTCTGGGCGAGCAGCAGCAGCACGACGACGACCGAGGCGAAGCGTTGGTTCACCGTCGAGCCGCCGTCAGCGCAGCGACACCTTGCGCAGGAGGTCGATATCTTCGAGCACGCGACCGGTCCCGAGAACCACGGAGCAGAGCGGATCGTCGGCCTGGACCACCGGCAGGCCCGTCTCCTCGCGCAGGCGCTGATCGAGGTTGCGGATGA
>JBCBCF010000012.1:0-2469 GCA_038530905.1 Acidobacteriota bacterium | reverse complement strand
TGCCCTTGTCCATGATGTCGGCCGACAGCTCCGGCGGCGTCCGCTCGAGCGCCTGGCGCACAGAGTCGACGATCTGCGAGATCGGCTCGGCGAGGGATTCGCGCACCTCGCTGTCGGTGATGACGAGCGTCTTGGGCACGCCTTCGACCAGATCGCGCCCCTTGATCTCCATCGACAACTCGTCCTCGAGCGGATAGGCCGAGCCGAGCTCGATCTTGATGCGCTCGGCGGTGCGCTCGCCGATCAGCAGATTATGGCGGCGCTTGAGGTAGTTGATGATCGCGGCGTCGAGCTCATTGCCGGCCACCTTGAGCGATCGGCTGTAGACGGCACCAGCGAGTGAGATGACCGCGATATCGCTCGTGCCGCCGCCGATGTCGACGATCATGTTGCCCGACGGCTCGGTGATCGGCAGGCCAGCACCGATCGCCGCCATCATCGCCTGCTCCACCAGGAAGACCTCCGACGCGCCCGCCTGCTCGGCCGAGTCGCGGACGGCTCGTTTCTCAACCGGCGTGATCTCCGACGGGACACCGATGACGATCCGCGGGCGCACCCAGCGTCGGCCGCCGTGCGCCTTGGCGATGAAGTACTTGAGCATCTTCTCGGTGATGTCGAAGTCGGCGATGACGCCGTCCTTCATCGGGCGCACCGATTCGATGTTGCCGGGGGTGCGGCCGAGCATCTCTTTGGCGTCGTTGCCGACCGCCTCGATGCGGTTGTTGAGCTTGTTGACCACCACGACCGACGGCTCTCGGACCACGATGCCGCCGTTGCGCGTGAAGACCAGGGTGTTCGCCGTGCCGAGGTCGATCGCCAGATCGTCCGACAGGTAGCGAAGGATGGAAGGAAAAGCCATGGAAATCCTCGAAGAGCGCGGACGGGACCGATCGACCGCCGAGCCTGCGCGACCGTCGAGCGACGGTGGCACGGGGCTCGGGAGAGCGGTCGGCGACGCCCGTCCGGCGTCGAACTAGAGTCTCAATCGGTCGTCTCGATGAACACCCGGCGCTGCTCGCGGGTCGAGGCTCCGAAGCGATCGGTCGCGACGATGTCGACAAAGGTGAAGCCCTCCGTCGACAGTTTCATGGTGTGTTGGAACGCGCCGTCGGCGTCGATCGATGCGACCTCGTCGTTGACCGTCACCTCGGCGCCGGCTTCGGTGGAGCCGGTGATCAGCGTCAGACTGCCGTACGTCTGAATATCTTCGATGCGCAAGGGCGGCGGGACGCCGTCGTCACGGTCACCGCCCTCGGGACGCGCGACGCGGAACGAGCGAGGCTCGCTCCAGGGACCGCGCAATCCCGCGGCATCCCGCGCGGCCACTTGCCAGTAGAACACGCCTTCAGACCGCAGACCGAGGCGTGCAGAGGTGCGCTGACGCTCTTCGTCCTCCACCAAGCTGGCGGCGAAGAGCGCGTTGCGCGCCACCCGTAGATCGTAGCTGGCAGCCCCCGCCACGCCTCCCCAATCGAGGCGCAGCTCGCGGACGCCGAGGCGGATCGTCCGGCCGTCTGCGGGCGACACCGGCCGCGGACGCCGCGGCAGCGACGACGCCTCGGAAAGCAGGTCGCCGGTCTGGGTCACCTGCTGGAGGCTCGCGAGCTCCCGGGTCTGCCCGTTTTCTGCCCGCACCTCGACGCTGCCGGTGAAGGCGGCGAAGCGCGACGTGTTGCCATCCCGGTCGTAGGCGACCAGGGCGCTCGAAGAGCCGCGTACCTCCGCCTCGGACTTCGGCGTCGCCACCTTGCTCGGCGCATCATCGGTGGCCAGCTCGACCCAGCCGAACGACATCTCGGTGACTTGCTCGTTGCGGCCGAAGCGGTCGGTGCGGCTGGTCAGGTGCACCATCGTGTTGGCGCGCAGAGTGAACTCGGAGCCGTCTGGGAAGACGATCTCGGCGGAGCCGCCGGCCGAGGTCTTCACCCAATCGCCAAAATAGATGAAGTCTTGCGCCCGAGCGCGCTTCCAGGCGCCGCGCTCGCCCCGCCGGAACTCGACGCCGCCGGCCACGCCGAGGAATTGCCCCCGATCCGCCGCATCGGCGTCGTCGCGCTGCGCGACCCGCTCGAATTCGAGTAGACTACGCTGCCCGCGAGCGAGCGCCGTGGCGAAGTTCTCCGCCTCGAGAGCCTCTTCGGCGTCCTCGAGATCCTCCCAGGCACCGTAGAACTCCCGCCGAATCTGCGCGAAGTCGGGCCGCTCGGCGAGCTGGCCGGCCAGCTCCGCGGCCCGAGACACGGTGTCGAAGGCGCGCCTGCGCTGCTCGGCCGACGCCCACTGCTGGTACGCGAACGCCATTCCGATCATCGCGATGACCGCCAACAGCACGGCGAGCGTCCGTCGCATCGATTCGACGGAAACGCTGTACCAGTCGAAGGTCTTGGCGGTCGCGGGTCGCTTCACCGGGGGGAGATCGGAAACTGGAGGGGAACCGGCTGCCTGGAAGGCCGCCAGATCCTCGAAGAT
>JBCBCF010000011.1:0-32278 GCA_038530905.1 Acidobacteriota bacterium | reverse complement strand
GACGCTGGCTCACAACGAGACTTCAACCGGCGTCTTGTCGCCGCTCGAGCAGATCGCTCAGGTCGTGCGCGAAGAGAGTGACGCCCTGCTCTACGTCGACGCGGTCTCGTCGCTCGCCGGCGCGCGGGTCGAGGCCGAGGCCTGGGGCATCGACTTTCTGTTCACCGGCGCCCAGAAGTCGATGGCCCTGCCGCCGGGTCTGGCGTTTTTTACCGTCTCCGGGCGCCTGCTCGAGCGCGCCGAAGCGACTCCGAACCGCGGCTATTACACCGATCTGGTCCGCTGGCGCACCAAGCATCTCGGCAGCAGCACGCTCACGACGCCGGCCGTGTCGCAGGTCTTTGCTCTCGACGTTCAGCTCAACCGCATGCTCGAGGAGGGGATGGAGGCGCGTTGGCAGCGCCATCTCGCGCTCCGGGCGCGGACTGAAGAATGGGCGGCGTCTCGTGGCTTCCGCTACGCCTCGCAGGCGGACGGCGCGTCGCCGACCGTCAGCTGTCTCGAGCCACCCGCGGGCGTCGAGGCACCGAAGTTGGTGGCCGCGCTGGCGGCTCGCGATCTCGTGATCGGCACCGGCTACGGCACTTGGAAACCGAAGACGATCCGCATCGGCCATATGGGTGAGGTGCGGATGGACGACCTCGAGACGCTGCTGGCGGCGATCGACGAGGTGGTCGAGGAGATCCGCGCATGACCTATCGAATTGTCGTCAGCGATCCGCTCGAGAAGACCGGCCTCGCCATGCTGCGCGAGTCGGGCCATGACGTGGTCGAGGTCTCGGCCGAAGACAAACCTCGGCTGCCGGAACTGCTCGCCGAGGCCGACGCGCTCGTGGTGCGTAGCGGCACGCGCGTCACCGCCGATCTGCTGAGCGCGGGCTCGAAGCTGCGCGTCGTCGGCCGCGCCGGCATCGGTGTCGACAACGTCGATATCCCTGCTGCCACCGAGCGAGGCGTGCTGGTGGTCAATGCGCCGACCGCCAACCTGATCTCTGCCACGGAGCACACCTTCGCCCTGCTGTTGGCCGCCGCGCGCAATGTCGCCTCGGCCGACGCCGCGATGCGCCGCGAAGAGTGGAACCGCAAGGCGTACGTCGGGACGGAGCTGCAGGGCAAGACGCTCGGTGTCATCGGATTTGGCCGCATCGGCCAAGCGGTCGCCCGTCGGGCTCGCGCCTTCGACATGGAGATCCTCGCCTACGATCCGTTCCTCGACGCCGATCAGGTGCGCCGCGCCGACGCTCGCCCGCTCGAGCTGGACGAGCTGCTGGCGGAGGCCGACGTCGTCACTCTCCATGTGCCGCTGACCGACGCCACGCGCAACCTTCTCACCGGTGACCGGCTGAGGCGGATGAAGCAGGGCGCGATCCTGATCAACTGCGCGCGCGGCGGCACGGTCGACGAGGCGACGCTGCTGGAGCTGCTCGAGTCGGGGCATCTCGCCGCGGCGGGCCTCGATGTCTTCGCCGAGGAGCCGCCGACCGACTGGCGACTGGCGACACATCCGCGCGTCGTCTCGACGCCGCATCTCGGTGCGCAGACGCGTGAAGCTCAAGTCCGGATTTCGACTCAGACCGCCAGGATGGTGCTCGCGGCGCTCGACGGCTCGCTGGCGGTGACGGCTGTGAACCTGCCGTTCCGGCCGGCGGGGACGGCAGGAGAGCCGTGGCTGCGCCTCGCCGAGCGGCTGGGCCGGATCGCCGGCGCGCTGCTCGGCTCCGGACCGCGCCATCTGCAGGTGACGCTGCAGAGCATCGCCGACGCGCTGCACCCATCGGTCGCCGTCGCCGCGCTCAAAGGCGCCCTCGTGCCGTCGCTGGGCGAGGCGGTGAATTACGTCAACGCCGAGTCGCTGGCTCGCGAGCGCGGCATCGAGTTGGTGCGTTCGGCGTCGGAGGCCGCCTCGCCGTGGCCTTCGGTGGTGCGGGTGCGGGCGGTCGGCCCCGAGGGCGAGGTAGAGATCGCCGGCACCCTCTTCCAGGACGGCGAGCCGCGCGTGGTCGAGCTCGACGGCTATCCGCTCGAGTTCCGGCCGAATCGCCATGTTCTGCTGTTGCGCAACCGCGACGTGCCGGGCGTCGTCGGACGCCTCGGGACCGTGCTCGGCGAGGCCGGAGTCAACATCGCCGAGATCCACCTCGCTCGCCGGCCGAACAGCGATCGTGCGGTGGCGGTGGTGCGCGTCGACCAGCGGCCGGACGACGCAACGCTGCAGCGCATCCTCGACGTCGACGAGATCGAACGCGCGGATCGGATCGATCTCAGCGACGCCTGATCGCGCCGCAGGTTGGCCACACGGCGCCACCTCTGGCCGTCGTTCGCCGCTGCTAGCGTCTTCACATGCCTGACACCGTCTCGACGATCCGAGCTGCCGCGTCTTCTCCCACCGCTTCGCCGCGTCGCGTCGGATTGGTCTTCGGTGGGCGCAGCGTCGAACACGAGGTCTCGATCGCCTCGGCGCGCAATATCGCCCGGGCCCTGTGCGAAGCCGGTCACGCTGTGGTGCCTCTGGGCGTCGCGAGCGACGGCGCGTGGGTGGAGGAAGGGGCGGCCCGCCGGGCGCTCGACGGCGAGATCGATCGGCTGGCGCCGCTCGGCCGAACGCCGCGGGCAACATTGCACAGACTGCTCGACGCCGACGTTGACGTGATCTTTCCGATCGTCCACGGCACCTGGGGCGAGGACGGCGCACTGCAGGGGTTGTGCGAGATGCTCGACCTGCCCTACGTCGGGCCTGACGTCACCGCCAGTGCAGTCGCGATCGACAAGGCGCTGACGAAGCAGGTGCTGGCGGCCCAGGGCCTGCCGGTGGTCGAAGATCTCGTTGTCACGGCAAGCGATCTGACGGCGGGGGGAAGCGACCTCACCGCGCGCTGTGCCCATCTTGGTCTGCCTCTCTTCGTCAAGCCGGCGACCGGCGGATCGAGCGTCGGCGTTCATCGGGTCGAGGTGCTCGACGGCCTGACGGCCGCGGTCGCTGACGCCCTTCGCTTCGCCGATCGCGTGCTGATCGAGCGGGCGGTGGTCGGGCGGGAGCTCGAATGCGCGGTGCTCGGCCCCAACGATGCTCTCGAGGCTTCAGCGATCGGCGAGATTCGACCGGGCGAGAGCTTCTACGACTATGCCGACAAATACCTCGAGGGCGACGCAGAGCTGATCGAGCACGCCGAGTTGCCTTCGGATCTCGAAGCTAGCCTGCGCTCGCTGGCGACCCGTGCCTTCGCAGCGATCGGCGGCTCAGGGATGGCACGCGTCGACTTCCTGATCGCCCCGCCCGGCGACGGCGAGGAGGGCGGCCCCGCGATCTTCGTCAACGAGATCAACACGCTTCCGGGCTTCACCGACATCTCGATGTATCCGAAGCTTTGGGAGATCGCCGGCCTCGAGCCGGCGCGTTTGGTTGATCGGCTGGTGGCGATCGCGTTCGATCGCCATGGCCGTCGCCGCCGTCTCGACGATGGGATCCGCGCCTGGATCGCCGAGCTCGAGGCTCGGTCGCTCGATTCGGTGCCCTGAAGGATCGTCAGCGCAGCGGCACGACGATCGCCGAGAAGCCGAGGCGTTCGAGATCCCGCCGCATCGCGTCGGCGTTGCGTCGATCGCGGAACCTCCCGACGCTGACGTGATGCAGCCGTCCCCGGACCTCGACCGCCACCGGTTCGTCGAGCTCGCCGCCGGCGCGCAGGTCGTCGAGACGGTGCTCGAGCGCCAGCGCGTTGTCGCGCTCGCCGAACGCGCCGAGCTGCACCGTCCAGCCGCCCGAACGGATCGGTCCTGACGGGCCGCCGCCGACCGAGACGACCTCCAGCTCGATCGGCGCCACGCCGGCCTCGACCATGCCGAGGCGTCGCGCCGCCTCGTAGGACAGGTCGATCACGCGACCGCGGACGAAAGGACCGCGGTCGTTGATCTCGACCCGCACGCTCCGACCGCTCTCGAGATGCTCGACGTCGACGACCGTTCCCAGCGGCAGCTCTTTATGCGCCGCGGTCATGGCATGCATGTCGTAAATGACGCCGCTAGCGGTCGCTCGACCGTGGAACGGATGGCCGTACCAGGAGGCCAGGCCGCGCTGCGTGGTGCCGATGCGCGGCGTTTCGAAGCGGTTGGTGGAGCAGGCCGTGAGGGCCCAGGCTGCTGTCACGACGGCGGCGAGGCGCAGGGCCTGTCGGCACGCACTGGCCATCGGGATCCGTCGATCGCTCAACGCTGGGTCGGTCGCGCGGCGCGTCACACCCGCGGCGCGTCCGCCTCCAGCGTCTCGACGTTGGCGAGGGCCGGCTCGACGACCTCGGCGAGGAATTCATCGACCTGCTCGGCCGAACGGCCGACGAAGCGTCGCGGCTCGAGCCACGGCTGGATCTCCTCGCGGCTGAGGCGGAACGACCCGTCGTTGGCGATGGCGTCGATCAGCGGATTCACCTCACCGGCCTCCACGCGCTCCTGCGCGGCCAGGCTGTGCGTGCGGATGCGCTCATGCAGCTCTTGGCGATCGCCGCCGCGCAGGACCGCCTCCATCAGGATGGTCTCGGTGGCCATGAAGGGCAGCTCGCGGGCGACGCGCGCCGCCACAGCCGTCTCGCGCACCAAGAGCCCATCGGCGAGATGTCCGGCGAGGCCCAGAAGTGCGTCGGCAGTGAGAAAGGCGTCGGGCAGGACGAGACGACGATTCGCCGAGTCGTCGAGACTGCGCTCGAGCCACTGCGTGGCGTGGTTCAGCGGGCCGTTGAGCGCGTCGGTCATCAGGCGCCTGGCCAGACCGCACAGGCGCTCGGCTCGGATCGGATTGCGCTTGTAAGCCATCGCCGACGAGCCGACCTGCGCCTTGCCGAACGGCTCCGAGAGCTCGCCGACGCCTTGCAGCAGCCGCAGGTCGGTGCCCATCTTGTGGCAGCTTTCCGCGATGCCCGAGAGCGTCTGCAGCAGCTGGCTGTCCAGCTTACGCGAGTAGGTCTGGCCGGTGACGTCGAACGACGCGGTGAAGCCGAGGCGCTCGGCGACGGCCCGGTCGAGAGCGCGAACTTTGGCGTGATCGCCGCGGAAGAGGGTGAGAAAGCTGGCCTGAGTGCCGGTGGTGCCCTTGGCGCCGCGGCAGCGGAGGGTGGCGAGCCGATGGTCGATCTCGCGCAGGTCGATCATGACGTCCTGCAGCCACAGACAGGCGCGCTTGCCGACGGTCGTCAGCTGTGCCGGCTGAAAATGCGTGTAGGCCAGGGCCGGCGTGGCGCGGTGGCGATGGGCGAAGTCGGCCAGCGGCCGCGCGACAGCGGCCAGGCGGCCGCGCACCAGCTCGAGGGCCTCGCGCGCCAAGACCACGTCGGTGTTGTCCGTGACGAACGCGCTGGTCGCCCCGAGATGCAGGATGCCGCCGCCCTCGCCCGCCAGCTCGGCGAAGTGCCGCAGATGCGCCACCACATCGTGACGCGTGGCCGCCTCGATCTCGGCGACACGCTCGAGGTCGATGGTGTCGGCCGCGGCGCGGATTGCGTCGAGCTGCGCGTCGGTGATGTCGAGGCCGAGCTCTTGTTGGGCCTCGGCCAGTGCCACCCAGATCCGTCGCCAGACGCCGAAGCGATGGCGCGCGGAGAAAATCGACGCCATCCGCCGCGAGGCGTAGCGTTCGTGCAGGGGATTCTGGGGCGCGTCCGAGACGCTCGACGGCGGGGAGGAAGGGCTCGCCATGGCGCGCGGATGATAGCAGTCGGCCCGTGGCCCGGATGCTAGGATGCATGGATTATCGCTTCCTCCGTCTGGTGTTTCGACCGATGCGCGCCGGACGTTCGCAAGATCCCTGCCTCTTCGGTCCACACGATCCCCATGGAGCCCTCATGAGCCTCGGCGTGTTCTCCGAGATCGGTCCGCTGCGTCGCGTGCTGGTCCATCGACCGGGCCATGAGATCGACTGGATGGTGCCGTCTCTCATGGACCGGCTGCTGTTCGACGACATCCTGCACGGCGAGGATGCTCGGCGCGAGCACGATGTCTTCACCGGCGTTTTGGCGGCCGCCGGAGCTGAGGTTCTTGAGATCCAAGACCTGCTGGCGGACGTGCTGACGTCGCCCGAGGTTCTGGAGGAGGCCCTGGGCTGGCTGATCGAGAACGCCTCCCTGACCGATGAAGCGCTCGCCGAGCTGCGCGCGGCCGAGGCGCCGGCGCTGGCCGATCAGCTGATTTCTGGTCGCCTGCGGCACGCGGTGCACGGTGAACGGCTGAGCGACTTTTATCGGCTAGCGCCTGTGCCGAATTATTTCTTCCAGCGCGATCCGCAGGTCGTCTTCGGCTCGACCGTGCTGGTAGCGGCGATGGCCACCGAGGCGCGACGGCGCGAAGCCTTCCTGTCACGCCTGGTCTTCGAGCATCATCCGCAGCTGCAGGCCGACGAGCGCATCGCTCTCGACGCCGACGACCGAGGTGCGCGCCGGGCCCAAATCGAAGGCGGCGATCTCCTCGTGGCGAGCCCCGAGGTGCTGCTGATCGGCGTCAGCGAGCGGACCAACCGGTACGCCATCGATCGGCTGGCGCAGCGCCTGCTCCGGCGCGACGGCGGTTTCCGCTCGATCGTCGTGGTCGAGATCCCGGCGAAGCGCTCCTACATGCACCTGGACACGGTCTTCACCTTCATCGATCACGGCGTGTGCCTGGCCTATCCGCCCGTCATCGAGCCCGACGGCAGCGAGGCGGGCGATGTCTATCGCATCGATTTGGACGCGCGCGAGGTGGCCTACACCCTGTGCGACGATCTTCCGAGCGCCCTGGCTGGCCTCGGTCTCGAGATCGAGTTGGTACCGTGCGGCGGCGCCCACAGCCTGATCGATCAACAGCGCGAGCAGTGGACGGACGGTGCCAACGCCTTCGCCGTCGCGCCCGGCGTGATCCTCTTGTACCGCCGCAATCGGCGCACCGCGGACGTTCTCGACGCGCGCGGCTGGCGGGTGGTCGACGGCGAGACGCTGGCGTCGGGCGCCGAAACGATCGCGGATGGTGAGAAGGTCGTCGTGACCCTGCCGGACAACGAGCTGTCGCGCGCCCGGGGCGGCCCGCGATGCATGACGATGCCGCTCGAGCGCGAGCCCCTGGCTTGATCGTCGGAGCCGCCGGCATGCATCTCAAATTCTTCGTCGAGGGAGAGGAGCGCACCGTCGCCCTCGGCGATCGCGAGCTGCGCTTCGGGCGCAGCGGAGACAACGAGGTCGTGCTGCCCGACTACTCGGTGTCGCGCCGCCACGCCGCCGTGCGACCGACCGCCGACGGCTGGACCGTGGTCGATCTCGGCAGCACCAACGGCGTCGAGGTCAACGCGAGGGCGATCGAGACCGCGGTGCTGCGGCCGGGCGACGTGCTCAAGATCGGCGTGTTCGAGCTGCGGGTCACCGACAGCGCATTGCGGGGCAAGGCCGCCACGAGTCCGTCCGAGCCGGCGTCGTCGCCAGCTTCGCCCGCCGCGGGGATGGCGCCAGAGCCCGGCTCGCGCTCCGACCCGGCGATCTCCAACGCGACGATCGTTCGCTCCCTCGAGGATCTCTCGGCGGAGTTCGGCCTCGGCATGGACGGCAGCCTGGCGCCGGATCCGTCCCGAGCCATCCGCCAGTCAAAGCGCGAGGCGCTCGATCAGGCGTATGCCTCGAAAGTCTTCGGCTTCCTGACCCGTCTTGCCCGACTGCTCATCGCGACCGAATCCGACGAGACGATCCTGCGCCACGTGCTGGACATCGCGTTCGAGGCCTTTCCGGTCGATCGCGGCTTTCTTTTGCTGCGCGACGACGAGGATCGCCTGGTCTGCGAGCTGATGCGCAGCGGTGACAGCGTCGAGTTCCGGCCCGAGGGAGAGGTGCCGATCTCGACCACGATGCTCGAGTCGGTGATGCAGGAGCGCGTCGCGCTGCTGACTTACGACGCGCTGTCCGATCAGCGCTTGGCCGGCACCGAGTCGGTGCGCATCCACCAGATCCGCGCCGCCATGTGTGCGCCGCTGTGGTCGGGCGAACGCATCATCGGCGTGATGCAGCTGGACACGCCGCACCACGTCGGGACGTTCACCGAGCCCGACGTCGACCTGCTGGCGACCCTCGCCAACTATTGCGCCGTCGCCATCGAGCGCAATCGCAACGCCCGCGACGCCGAGCACGCGCGCGAGGTGCGCAACCGCCTGCAGCGCTATCACTCGCCATCGGTGATCGAGCAGGTCATGCGCAGCGACGCGGACGACGATGGCGAGCACAAGCTGACGAAAGCCGAGGTGTCGGTGCTCTTCGCCGACATCGTCGGCTTCACGGCCTACTCCGAGCTCGCCGAGCCGGAGGATGTCGCGGCCCTCATGGAGAGCTACTTCACGCACGCCGTCGAGGCCATCTTCGGACACGGCGGCACGCTCGACAAATTCATCGGCGATTGCGTCATGGCCTTCTTCGGCGCGCCGATGGCGCTCGACGATCATGCGGATCGGGCCGTCTCTGCCGCCTGTGACATCCGCGCCGCGCTGACGCGGTGGAACGGCGAGCGCGCTGCGGCCGGGCTGCCGCCGGTGCGCGTGCGCATCGCCATCAACACGGGGCCGGTGGTGGTGGGCGACATCGGCTCCAACCGACGCGTCGACTACACCGTACTCGGCAACACGGTGAACGTCGCCGCACGCCTGGAAGAGATGGTCGCCTCGGCGGGCGACATCGTCATCGGCGAGGCGACATACGACGCGCTGCGGCGGAAGGTCGAGGTCGAGTCCCTCGGCGCGTTTCAGCTCAAGGGCCTGCAGCAGCAGATCGGCGCCTACCGCGTCTCGTGAGCGCCTCCGACTCCGACGCACCGTCTCTGGCCAAGCCGCCGTCGTTCGTCTTCGTCACCGGCAACGCGAGCAAGCGGCGGGAGGCCGAGCGCATTCTGGGTCGCTCGCTCGACTGCCGGCCGATCGATCTGCCGGAGATCCAAAGCCTCGATCCGATCGCCGTGCTCGACGCCAAGGTGCGCGAAGCTCATCGCCGCCTCGGTCGGCCGGTGGTGGTCGAAGAGACGAGTCTGGCGTTGGTCGCGATGAGCGGTTTTCCCGGACCGCTGATCAAGTGGATGCTCGAGGCGATGGGTGCCGATGGGCTGGCGCGCAGCGCCCTCGCTCTCGACGACGCGCGCGCCGAGGCGATCTGCCATCTCGCGCACTATGACGGACGGACGATTCGGATCGCCGAAGGCCGAACTGCCGGTCGTCTCGTGCTGCCGCCGCGCGGCACCCGAGGCTTCGGCTGGGATCCGGTTTTCGAGTCCGCCGAAGATGGTCGCACCTTCGCCGAGATGCCGCCCGACCTAAAGGATCGCCTCGGGCATCGCGGTCGGGCCTGGAGGGCCTTTCGGAGTCGCCTCGAGGCGGATCAGCTGCTGTGACGCAGCGGTCGACGGCCACCGAACGGGGCTGATCCAGAGCGCCGAAGGCCTGTTAGAGCCCTGTGCGCAGGCCGTTTCGAGGAGCGAGATCGGTGGTTGGAAGCCTTGATTGACAACAGGTTCCGCAACTGTGGAAAAGCGGTCGCCTGTCAAGAGACGATCTGCATGCGCATTTTGGAGAAAATTTCGGAACTGTTGGAAACACTGAGCTTACGCTTCTTGCACAAGATGCTGTGCAATTCGCTCGATCCGCCGATGCATCGCGGCTCCTGCGGCGATTTCGGCTTCTTTTCCACAGGGTTTTCCGTCGTTGGTGCGGAAAGGTCCCAGCGCGATCGCCAGGTGGTGCCTTGCCGCCTCGGACGCGTCTAGGTGGCGGTGCGGCGAGCGAACCAGGCGGCCGTTCGTTCGAGGCCGCGCTCCAGGTCGAGCGGCAAGTTGACGCCCAGATCGCGCTGGAGGCGCGCGGGATCGACGCACGAGCGCCGCTGTTCGCCCGGTTTGGCGGGGCCGTGCTGCGCTGCGCGCTCGAGATCGAGCGCGCTCGCAAGGCCCGTGTAGAGCTCGACCACGGAGGTCTCGACGCCCGTGCCGACGTTGAAGATGTGGAATCCAGGGGCACCCACCGCGGCGAGGTTCGCGGCGACGACGTCTTGCACGTGGACATAGTCCCGCGTCTGGCCGCCGTCGCCGTTGATCGTCGGTGTCTCTCCTGCCAGAAGGCGATTCAGGAAGATCGCCACAACACCGGCCTCGCCATGGGGGTTCTGCCGCTCACCGTAGACGTTCGCGTAGCGCAGACAGGCGACGTCGAGACCGGACGATTGATGGATGTAATAGAGATAGCGCTCGACCGCCAGCTTGGCGACGCCGTAGGGTGACACCGGTCGGGTCGGATGATCTTCGTCGGCGGGGAAGGTCTCCTGCTCGCCGTAGATCGCGCCGCCGGTGGAGGCGAAGAGCACCTGTCGGGCCCCTCCGCGCTGGGCGGCCTGCGCCACGTTGAGCGAGCCGAGAATGTTGACCTCGGCGTCATGACGTGGATCGGCCACCGACTTGCGGACGTCGATTTGAGCGGCTTGATGCACCAGCACATCGAGCCCGCTCTCTTCGATCAAATCCGCGGCGGCGTCGCTCTGGATGTCGAGCGTGTGCAGCGTCGCTCCATCGGCGACCTGGGCGGCGTGGCCGGTGGAGAGATCGTCGATCACGAAGACCTCGTCTCCGCGGCTGAGGAATGCATCGACCAGGTGGGATCCGATGAAGCCGGCGCCGCCGGTCACGCAGACGCGGAGGCGCTGGGCCGAGGTCGACTTGGACGCTGTAGGGTCGGCCGTTCGATCAGGAGCGGCCTGATCGGGTCCGGGAGAGGCATCGAGAGCGCGGTCGCGAGCGGTGCGGTCGTCGGACATGGAGTCTCCGAGCGTGGGCCTGAGCGCGCGAGCGCCCACCGGTCGGCGGCCGGCCGCTCGTCGATCGGCTCGTCCTCCGGGGTGTGCGCCGGCGGCGGCCCAGCGGATCAGTCGAGGCGGGTGCGGAGGAGGTCGAGCGCTTCGTCGGTCGCCAGTGCAGCGCCCAACTCGAGCCGACGTTGGTCGCTCCAGATCGGCTCGCCGAGATCGTCGGTGCCGAGCTCGCGATAGACCACCGCGCTGTCGACTTCCCAGGCGACGATGGCGCTGCCTTCGGCGCTTGCGAGCACCCTCGGCGCGGCCGAGTCGACGGTGGGGGCCGGCAGATCTGCGCGGATGTCGAGGTCGAGGACGGACGCCAGCTCAGCGCGGTAGCCGTCGTCATCGAGCAGGTCGGAGAGATCCAGCGTCAGAATCTCGCTTTGCGCGTCCTGCGGATCGGGGGCGGTGGTGGCGTAGACCGCGCTGCCGGCGTTGAGTGCGCGCGCGCGGGCATCCTGGCTGAGCTGCACGAGATCGTAGCCGTAAGTCGCGGCCTGGGCGTCGACCCAGCCGCTGATGTCGTCGGCGAGGTAGTAGGACACGGCCTGATTCAGGTGGCTCTTCCAGCCGACGTCGATGATCTCGCCCCGGATCTTCTCGGCAAATGCGGTCGGCTCGGCCGGATCGTAAAGATCCGCGTGCGCGAACATCGCGTCCTGCAGCTCCTCGCCGAGATGCTGCAGTCGCAGCGGCAGCAGGCCGACTTCGATCACGCCCAGGCGATGGTAGGTGCCCTCGGTCAGCGTCACCAGGAGCCGGCGTTGATCGCGCGCCGGGACCACTTCCAGCACCGAATAGCCGGCGCCGGTTGCCGGCGGCGTCGACTGTTGATGGTTCTGCTGAATCAGCGGTGACAAGCCGAGCGTTTCCGTCCAGCCGACGAACTGTCCGTCGATGAACGACACGAAGGAGTACCGGACCGCGTCGTCGGCGTCGCGCCAGACCAGGTGGAAGGTTGCGCGCGAGACGTGGCTCGAGGCGCCGTTCTCGGCGGTCAGCGTGAAGCGGTCGCGGGTCACGACGACGGATGGCGTCGCGCCGAAGAGGACCACCGCGCCGCCGCGCCGTACCTGATCGAGCGCCTCGAACGCGCCGTCTCGATAGGAGGTGAAGAACGCGGTCGTCTCGCCCGATGCTGTGGTCGCGTGCCACAGCAGAAGGACAGCTCCGCTCGCGTCGTCGATCGCCAGGCTCGGCGCGCGCTCCTGCCGCCAGGTGGCGGTGCCGGGAACCAGCAGGCGCTCGCTCGTGTCGCCACGATCGATGTCGAGAGCGAGCACCTGGGTCCCGGCGTCGGCATCGCTGCCGCCCGGGAAGAGGTCACCGTAGCTGCCGGCGAGTGCCGAGAACAGGGTGCCGTCGGCGTCGACGGCACGGTGGCTTTGTGCCGTCGCGCTCGAGGCGAGCCCGAGCATCACGACGCAGAGCGCGGCGGCGAAGAGTGGAACGCGAACGGAGAGCTTGCTCATCATCAGGCCATCAGATGCACGAGTTGTCGAATGTCGGCGGACATGAGCACGTCGACGACGATCGGCTGGTCAGGGTAGAAGCGATCCTTGAGCATGCGAAAACAATCTCGCGCGGCCGCGTCGTCGCCGCACAGCTTCTCGGCCTCGCCGAGCAGGTAGAGGGCGTTCTTCACGTGATTGTCCGACGCCGCTCGCTCAGCCAGCTCGAGCGCGTCGGCGGCGTGACGGCGGGCTGACGGGTAGCGCCCGAGCTCAAGATGTGCGTAGGAAAGGCCCAGGCGGGGAAGGAAGAGCCACCTGGAGGCGCCGAGACGTCGCATGGCCCGCAGGCTGGCGACGAGGTTCCGGTAGCCGGCGAGGACCTCGCCCAGGACGATCTCGCAGTAGCCGAGGTTCGACAGCAGGATGGCGTCGTCGAGCGAAGGCGCCGCGTCCTGGAGCCCGAGAGCCTGTCGGTAGGCGTCGCGTGCGTCCTCGAAATAGCTGTCGACGAGCGCCAGATTGCCAAGACGGTTGAACGCGCGGCCGATCAGCGTCGAGTCGTCGGTCGCCTCGGCGTAGTGCAGCGCTTGGCGAGCGTAGAACCGGCTCTTGTCGAGCTCTTCCCGCTCGTCATGGAACTGCGAGATGGCATACGCGGCGCGGAATCGATTGCTGGCGTTGGTCGAGCGCATCAAGATCCGGCGCAGCGCGCTGATGGTCGACCGACCCTCGCCACGGGCGATGAGCAGCGCGGCGCGCGCGCAGACGGCGAGATCGAGGCGTTCGACATCGCCGCTCGACTCGGCGCGACGCACGGCTTCGTCAGCCAGCGCGAGGGCGTCGTCGAAGCGTCCGACGGCGACCAGCTCGGAAATGCGCTCTCGGAGAGCGTCGAGCTCGATCTCAGGGCGGGGAGACTCGGAAGACATGGAGGACGATCTCCGGAAGGCGTCGATGGCCATCGAGGAACCGAGGGTCGGCGGAGCTTCGACGGGCCGACTATAGCACGACAGCATGATCGGAGCGTCGGCAGGCGCGGCGGCTCTCAACCTCAAGATCGGGATCGGTCGAGTGCTCGCCAAAGGGCTCGGTGCGTCCTGGCGCGGACGGCGGTTCCCTCTCCCGATCCTGTGGTGTTGTCTCAGAGCGCCACCCCGAGGTGGGATACGGTGCGCTGACCGTCACCGTCCACCCTCGGAGGTTCCATGACGTCCGCGCTCACCCCTTCATCCGATGGCCTGAACGACGAGATCCTGCGTCACCTGAGTCTCTCGCTCTCTCTCGTCTTGTGGCGGGAAGGAGCCATTCGGGTGTCTGTCGACGAGCCCTTCCGGCTCGCATCCGGACTGCTCAGCCCGATCTACGTGAACTGCCGGCAGGTGATCTCGGTGCCGAGCTTCCTGAGGCTCTTCACCGCGGTCGCTGGGCCGCTGCTCGAGGGCGCCGAAGCTGAGTTCGATGCGATCGCGGGTGGCGAAACCGCCGGCATCCCCTACGCCACCGCCCTTGCGACCGCCGTGGGCAAGCCATGTCTCTACGTGCGCAAGAAGGCGAAGGACTACGGCGTCGCGACGCGCGTCGAGGGGCGGCTCGAGGCCGGTTGGCGGGTTCTCCTCGTCGAAGATCTCATCACCGACGGCGGTTCGAAGATCGGCTTTCTCGAAGCACTTCGGGGCGCGGGCGCAACGGTGAGCGACGCGCTGGTGCTCTTCGACCGCCAGCAGGGTGGCGCCGCAACGCTGGCCCAGCACGGCGTCCGGCTGCACGCCGCCACCGATCGGACCACGGCCTTCGCCGCGGCCTCGGCCGCCGGCCTGATCGACGACAAGGCACGGGACTCGGTCGAGGCATACCTCCGAGATCCGGAGGCCTGGCAGCCGCACAGCGGCGCCGAAGGAAGCGAATGACCGAGGTGGGCGAATGACGGAGGTCAAGGTGCCGTCTGCCCAGGCCGTGCGGTCGGATGTCGCTTTTGACGACGGCGAGATCCCGGCGGTCGATGGCCGACCGCTCGCGGCCACGATCTTCCGCCCGCCGCGCGCCGTCGATCGCGACGCGATCGTCACGATCCACCCGGCGACGGCGGTGCATCGTCGGCTCTACGCCGCGTTCGCGGCGTTCTTGGCCGCGCACGGCTTCCTGGTGGTGACCTTCGACTGGCGAGGCACCGGCGATTCGCGTCTCGGACCGCTGGTGGACGATCCCGCGACGATGCGCGACTGGGGAGCACTCGATCTCGAAGGGGTGTTTCGCCACGTCGCCGAGCACCATCCGAACCGCCGTCATCTTGCCGTCACGCACTCGGTCGGCGGGCAGCTTCTCGGCCTGGCGCCAAGCTGCGGGCGGCTCGAGGCCGTCTACGCGCTGGCGTCGCAGCTCGGCAGCTGGCGACTGTGGCCAGCGCCGCGCCGATGGCTCTACAAGGCCGCGTTCCACACGCTGTGGCCCTGGGCCACAGCGGCTCGAGGCTATTTCCCCGGCCGCGCCTTCGGCATGGGTGATCTGCCGGCCGGCGTCGGGCTGGAGTGGGCGCGCTGGTGCCGGAGTCGCGCCTATCTTGTCGACGAGGCCGGCGAGCCGATGCGTCCGCACAACCACCGGTTGACCGCTCGCGCTCATTGGGTGGCCTTCGCCGACGACACGGCCCTGGCGCCCGAAGCGGCTGTCGCGGCACTGGCGAGGATCTATCCCAAGGCGTCCTCGACCCTCGAGACGATCGATCCCAAAGCCCTCCGCCTGCCGCCGATTGGCCACTTCGGCTACTTCAGGCGCCGCTTTCGCGACACCCTCTGGCCGCGCGCCGTCGCCTGGCTGACCGCGGACATGGAGAATCCGCAGTCGACGCCGTGACGGGGCCCGCCGGGCCGACCCGCGGATCCGACCGAGGAGCCAGGCACGCAGCGCTTCAGCTGGACTCGTCTGATTTCGAGGATGCAGTGATCGAGGAAGCGGCGCGCGAGGTGGCCGCGCACGGCATCGTGACCCGAGATCTTCGGGCCGTGTGGGGGACGAGATCCCCGCGTTGGGCCCGCCGAGCAGCGCGCGATCTTGGAGGCGTGCTTCCGGCCGATCGGTGGATCGACGGATTCACGACCCGACGCCGCATCGCGTCTTGCTGCGGCGGTGGCGAGCGCGCTACCGTTTCCACAGACCCAGAATGAAAGGACGGCACGATGTCGGAGCAGCTTCCTGAAGAGATGGACCCACGGCGGTTCATCGAGCGCGTCAGTCTGATCGACGGTGAAGTGATCGAGGGCGAGATCGCACCTGAAGAGCTGCTCGTCCATCACCATCGCGACTCGCATCCCGCCGATGTCCAGGCGCGCCGCTTCATGAGCCGGCTCATGGATGAGACAGGCGACGAGAGCGCCGTCCGCCAGCGGATGCGGGAGATTCAGCAGGTCGGGCAGCAGGTCTCATCGCGCATCGGCAAGATCCTCGGGCGCGATCCCGACAAGGTGGCGAAGGGTCTGTTCGGACTCAAGAAACGGGAGTTCTTCTTTCGCTTCGAACGGCCGCCGTACTCCGCCGACGAGATCGAGCGCATCCTTGCCGAGCTGAAGGGGCGCGCCCTGATGCAGCTGATCGACGCCCGCGACGAGGAGGGGAAGCCGCACCTGAGCGTGCTGCTCACCGGCGGCACCGGATTCGTCGGCCAAGAGATCATCTGGCAGGCGGCCTCGGATCCGGACATCGCCGAGATGGTGGTTCTGATCCGTCCCAAGACCATTCGCGACCGCAAGAGCGGCGAGGTGGTGAAGGTGCTGTCGCCGGCCGAGCGCGGCGTGGCGCTGCTCGAGCGCCTGTGGCTGGCCGACAAGCCGGCGGCGAAGAAGTTCCGCTTCATCGCTGGCGACGTCGAGCAGCCGCGTCTCGGCGTGACTGATGATGAGTACGAAGTCCTGCAGAAGACGCTGACGCATGTCATCCACTGTGCGGCGAGCGTTGCTTTCGACGATCCGTACAAGGCCTCGTTCAACGCCAACGTTCTCGGCACGCAGAACGCTCTCTCCTTCTCGGAAGGCCTGCAGAACTCGGACGGCACGCCATTCGTCTCGCATCTCTCCATCGAGACGTCCTACATCCACGGCCGCCAGGCGCAGGACCTGGCGCGTGAGGACGAGGTCGTTTTTCCGCGCAACTATTACAACAACTTCTATGAGCTGACGAAGGCGATGGCGTCGCTCGAAACTGAGCGTTCGATGCTCGACAAGAAGCTGCGGGTGACGCAGCTTTGCCCGGCGATCGTCATCGGCGAGTCGCAAGCGGGCAACAACCGCGGCGACACGAAAGTGGTGAACGCGCCGGTCAACGTCTTCGGCCGGGCGCACGAGGCCATCACGCACCAGCGCGGCAACGTCTTCGACCGCACGCGCGCAGCTGCCCTGGCACAGCTGGCGCTCTTGTTTCCCGGGGACGCCTCGGCAGAGCTCAACCTGATCCCGGTGGATCGCGTGGTTGCCGGGATCCTGGCGGCCACCAAGCGAGCGGCACCGGTGGGCGAGCGCATTCACCTAGCCACCGACGATCGCCTGACGTCGGAGCAGATTCGCGACATCGTCCACGAGGAACTTGGCGTCAAAATCAAGCTTGCCGATCCAACGACGCATCGCACGGTGACCCTGCCGGTATTGACCAAGCTGCTGTCCGGACTCGGCCAGGACCGCCTGGCTCATGCGCTCAAGAAGTTGGGCACGATCTTCGGCGGCTACAGCGAGTGGGGCCAGCCGATTCATCAGGTCGGCAATGATGTGCGCCTGCTCGGTCTGGATCCCGAGCGCCCGGTGACCGCCGATGCTTTCCGGATGCTGTGTCGGCATAATCGCTTTGTCCAGCGCTACGGCGCGATCAAGGATCTCGACGAGGTCTCGCGGCGCGAGAAGATCTGGGCCGAGCTGATGCGCGATCTCGAAGCGGCGACGGGCAAGAAAGCGCCGGCAGTCGCGGCTCAGGAGTTCCGCGATTTTGTCCGGTCGCGCATCGACTACGACACCTTCAAGCCGCTTCAGGACGCGCCGCCTGAAGCGCTGCTCCACAGCTCGGCGGCGGCGGCCTTCGGCCATATGGACATCGGCGCCTCGATCGACGCTGCCGCCGAGGCCGCGTCGGGTCGCGATGTCGATGCCGAAACCACCACCGAGAAGGGCGACGGCGCGGCGAGCTGACGCCGCCGCTCGGCGGATTCTGCCCGCGCGGCGAAAAGCGCGCGGGACCGGCTGCCTGGTCGGATCGGCGCGGGCTGCGTTGATACGCTGCCGCCATGAGCCAAGACTCTCGATCCTTTGTTCGCTGGCGGTGGGTCGCGACCGCCGTCGGCGCCGCCTCTCTGCTGTTCCTCGCGTCGCTGCCGCTGCGTGCCCGGGAGAGCCGACGGACCGAACCCGAGATCGACGTCCGACAGATTCTCTCGGAGCGGCGGCTCCCCGCCTGTCCGGACTTCGCCAACTGCGTTTCGAGCCAGGCGGACGATCCCAAGCGCTTTGTCGAGCCGCTGACCTTCGAGGGCGACGGTGAAGCGGCCCTGGAGCGCTTGCGCACCGTGCTGCACCAGCGCCAGTCATCCGATCTCCTCCGCGACCACGACGGTCTGATTCACGTCGCCGACCGCACGCCGCTTCTCGGCTTCGTCGACGACGTGCTCTTCTTGTTGCGGCCCGACGCTCGGCGCATTGAAGTGCGCTCGGCGTCGCGGGTCGGCCAGGGGGATCTCGGCACCAATCGGCGCAGAGTCGAAGCCCTGCGCGAGGCCTTTCATGCGGAGGCGCGATGATGGCGATCTCGAGATGGCCGAGGCTGCCGCGATCGAACGCGCTCAGGAGGCTTCAGGGCCGGGTCGAGGTCAGCAGGGCGACGATCGCTCCTGCGTTCGCGCTGGTCCTCCTCTTCGCCGTCTGGCCGGTCACCGCTCAGGAGTCCGAGGTCGAGCCGTCGGCCCTCGGTGCGCAGGCCGTCGAGCTGCCGCTCGCGGACGAGGCGCCTGGCGACTCACCGCCCTCTGCCCCCGGTCTCGTCGTCGTCGACGCAGGTGCAGCCGGCCTCGACCCTGCGGATTGGGTCGTCGGCGTTGCGCGCGATGGCCGAGCATCGGCCGTCGAGCTCGGTTTGCTCCTCCAGCAGGGGCTCGTTCACATCCGGACGTCTGAGGACACCGAGGCCGGCGACCTGCCGGTGGCGCTGGTCGCTAGCTCGGACATCGATGCGGTCGTCGGCTGCGATCGGCGAGTGATGGGTGAGATCCAGACCTTCGAGTTGACCTCCGCTCGCTACCGCGGCACGCCGGTGGTGCGCTCCGCCGACGCCGAGCACCGCTGGCCGCTTCTGCACGGAGGTCTGCAGCTCGGGGAAGACGCCCTCGAGCCAAGCCCCGCTGCCGGGCGCGAGCGCCTGCGCTGGCTGGGCGGGATCGAGCTGCTGCCGTGGGGAGCTTGGCGCGCCCGCCATCCGGAGACCACGCTCATCGGCGTTGCGGGCGAGGGCGGGAAGGTCCAGACCGCCGCATTCAACCAGGCCGCTTCGTTCGCTGCGGACTCGGATCGCGTCTTCGCTTTCTTTTGGCGCGGTCGTCCGCATGCCGTGGCGCACGAGGACATCGTTGGTGGACGCCTCTTCACGTTCGACGAGGCCGAGGGCGGCTCGTCGGTCTTTCTGTACCGCGCCGCCGGCGACGCTCCGCGTCGTTCGACCGTCGCCATCCTCTTCGGTCAGAACGCGCGGGCCGAGCGCGATGGTCAGCAGTGGACGCTGCGCGGGGCCAGCGGTCGAGACGCCGCGTTCGATCTCGAGCGGAGAGATTTCGGCGCGCCGCTCCGCCGTCTGGCCGGCACCGATCTGCCGCGGGACGCCTGGACGCGTGTTCACCCGGACGGCGTGATCGTCGAGCCTGCGCGCTGACGCCCGATGCCGCTCGAGAGTTCTCGGTGGCGAGAGTGACCCTGCGCCCGCGTCGAGCTCCCTGGAGCCCGGGCGCCGCGGCTGCCGTCGGCCGCAGGGCGCCTCCTTTCGTCGAGAATCGGCCTCCACGACGCGAGCGAAGGACGAGGCGGCGTTGATGCGGCGGTGGGTTCTCCAGCTCCTGCCGATTCTCGCGGGGATCGTGGCGGTGCTCGGCATGCTCCATGGACCATCGGCGCTCGGCCTGACCGGCTTGTGGGCGGTGGTGGTGGGTCTGGTGCTCTTGGTCGGTGCCGTCCTCGTCGGCTTCTGGGCGATCTTGATCGGGAACCTCGGCGGCGATATCGAGATCGGGCCCACGGATGACGTCGAGCTGCCGGCGGACGCGCGACACTTCGAGGCCGATCTCGAGGGCGCCGGCTTCGAGCGCGCGTTCGGCCCGCTCCGCGTCGTCATCGGCGCCTCGGCGACGCTGTGGGGATATCGACATTCGACGGTCAGCGCCTGCGGCGCCTCGATCTATCGTTCGCAGACGGTCCCACCGCGCTCCCTCTACGAGCTGGTCTCGCGTTTCGACGGCCCGAACGGCGGCTCGTTGACCACCACCGCCGACGCTCAGCTCGGCATCTTTCCGCCGCCGCCGCAGGTCTTCAAACAGGTGCTGCCAGGCGCCGACGCCGAGCGGCTTCTGTCGGCGCATCTGGCCGCCTTGAGCTTCTTGGAAACCCGCGGAGTCAAGCTTCGCGCGGCCGGCGACGTGCCTGACGTCGAGACGTTTCGCCGGGAGATTCAGGCCCAGCGCCGAGTGATTCTCGCGCGCCCGGTGCACTCGACGCTCTCGGTTCTGTGGCGCATCGCGAGGCGCCGGAATCCGCGCCATGCGTCGATCCTCGAGCAGCCTGGCGTCGAGACGAACGTCGCGAAGACGCTGGCCCTTCAGCGCCGGTCCTGACGCTGGTGAATGCCTCAACGATCGCGCTCGAACGTCCGATCGCTGGACACAACAAGAAGGTTTCCGATGACTCCCACGCCCGAGCTGCCGCCCGCCGTCGTCCGCCACAGCGTGGGGGATCTTCGCCTGACCTTGATCGACGATGGGCCGCTCGCCTTTCCGGCGGCCGCGCTCGGTGCCGACCACGCGCCGGCCGATGTGACGGCGTATCTGGAGGCGCATGGCCTGCCGACGACGCACGTCCTGATGTCGAATGTGGCGTACCTGGTGGAGTCGCCAGGCGGACGGCTCTTGGTCGACACCGGCCTCGGGCCGCATGTCTTCCCGGGTGACACGCATCGCGGCGGCCGCCTGCACTCGGCGCTCGAAGCCATCGGTGCGCCGCCCGAGTCGATCGACATCGTCGTTCTGACGCATGCGCATCCAGATCACGTGGGTGGTGCCGTCCATGAGACTGGGGAGCCTCGATTTCCGAACGCCCGCTACCTCGTGCACGAGCGCGAATGGGAGTTCTGGACCTCACGCACCGAGCACGAGCATCCGGTCCTCAATTTCATGTTCCGCGTTGCCTCGACCTGTCTCGCGCCCCTGCAGGATCGGATCGAAACGTTCTCGGGCGACCACGACGTGATGCCTGGCGTCCGGGCCCTGGAAGCGCCGGGGCATACGCCGGGGCATACGGCGCTGCTTTTCGAGTCGGAGGGTGATCGGCTGCTGGACACGGTCGACGCGCTGTGCCATCCACGCCTCTCCTTCGACCATCCAGATTGGGCGCTTGCGGTCGATGTCGACCCTGCGCGAGCGCGCGACACGCGGCGGCGCCTCTTGCGCATGGCCGTCGACGAGCGCCTCCGAATCCTCGGCCATCATCAACCTTTTCCGGGGATCGGTCGGGTTTATGAGATCAATGAGCGTTTCGGATGGACCCCGACATTAGACTAGCCGCGATGAACGTTGCCGAGAACTCTTGCCATTGCCGGCGATCTGTCCCCGAGCCGAAGGTTTTGGACGCATGGCGGCGCCCGAACCCGAGGATTCGTCGGTTCAAGCCGGTTGGCCTGCTGAGGTTCCACTTTTTGGGCAGCCAGAGTTGACACATCGATTATGTCTTGAAAGCATCTCTTGATGAGCTACCCATCCCCACCGCGTCTCCCGATCCCATCGTCATCCAACGTTCTGGTGCCCCCGGTCGTCTTGCTGGTGGCCGTCGTCGGCTTTGTCTTGCTGTCCGGCACCGCCGTCGCGGGCGATGCCGCGCGGTTCGACGTCACCCTGACCACCGACGCGTCCGCCTACGAAGCAGGTGAGCTGGTCCGATTGACCGTCACCCGCTGCAATCTGACGTCGGAGACGATCACCGTGTTCGGATCCTGTTTGGGCTGCCGCGACCAGTTCGAGATCTTCGACGAAGCCGGAGTTAGGGTTGCAGAGAGCGTGATCGGCGGGATCTTGGTCATCGTCTCGGACGTCTTTGGGCCGGAAGAGTGCAAGTCTGACGTGTTTGCCTGGGACCAAGGCTCGGGATTGTTCTTTTCCGGCGACGGTCAGAGCGACGGCCAGCCCGTACCGTTCGGCTCGTACACGGCCCTCTATCGATGGGATGTGGAAGGCGTCGTTCTCGAAGCAGTGACGGCGCCGTTCGTGCTCGGAGAGGTCACCTCGATTCCCACGATGTCGACGACCGGCCTCTTGGCGATGTGCCTCGTCCTCGCGCTTGCGGGCGGGTGGCTCTCGCTCCGCCGGCGCCGGGCGCTGCATCCGATGTCGGAGCCGCCTGCCTGACCTCCGTGGACGCCACCTTTGGCTCCATGGCCTGATGACATCGGGGGAACGGGGCCCGAGCCGCAGGACGGCCACCGGTCGTTTTGGAGAGGGGCAGCGAATCAGCTCTGAAGAGGCCGTTCGAGTGCTTCGAGCTCCTCGACGGTCGTGCTGATCTCGAGAGTCTTCTGCGTCGCGTCGAGACCTTTCAACACGAGGGTCGCGACGTCGAAATATGGGCGGTACTCGCGCAGCGCAGGGAGGAACGGCGCGACGAGGTCGGCCATCGCTGCGACGGTCGCAGCCGATGAGATGGCAATCTCCAGGGGCTTTGGCTCTTCACGCGTCAGCGCATGGTAAGTGCTGAAGCCTGAGAGCACACACGCCGTCGTTGTGAAGAAAGCATCGGCCCCGGAGGGCACGTCGAGGCCGGTCGCGATGAGGGTCTTGTCGGCGACGGAGAAGCCCAGGTCCGCCAGCTTGATCCGCTGACCGGTGAGCTTCTCTCGCGCGGCGACAAGCTTCGGATCGATCTTGAACAGCGTCGATCCGGTCCCGAGCTGGGCGATCGGAGCCGTGATCAGAGTCGCCGGCAGCTCTTGTTCCGATCCGATCGCGAGCTCGACATTCGGATCGTCGGACAAGGCGGCCAGCTTCGAGTCGCGTCGTGTGGTCCGAATCAGCATGAGATCACGTCCTCGCGTGGCAACCATGGCCTGTCTGGGGAGCCGTTCGGCATGCTCCTCCGACCCTCAAGACGGTCGCGACCCTTGAATTTCATCCCCATCGGAACGGTTCTCGGTCGCACCGTGGTCCGCAGCCCTCCGGCGACGGATCTGGTCAGTGCCGGGCAGGTTGCTCGTGTGTGCAACCTTCAGCTCGAAAGCCACGACAGATCAGGAAACCTACAGCGGGCAGAATGGCGACGGGGGACACCTCGTGAAACGAGAGCGTCAGCATCTCGGCAAGTTCAGCGCATCCGGACGCCCGGCTTGCCGGCACGCAGCATCACGCACTGCGGATCCCGACGATCAAGGGATCTTGTGCGTTTCTCCGTCCATCTCGACCAGCCCCATCGGATTGCCGGCGGGATCGCGGAAGAGTCCGAGGATGACGACGCCCGGCACCTCGAATCGCGGTGCGTCGACCGACCCGCCGTGGGTCACGATCGACTCCAGCGCCTCCGTCACGTCCGGAACGCCGAGATAGAGACGCATCTCGGGCGGATCTTCTCGGAAGGCACCGCTGATCGGCGTCAAGGCGGGCACGTTGATTTGTCCTTGGTCGTCCGCGGTCCATCCAAACACCGAGGCGTAGAACGCCTGGAGAGCGGAGGTGTCGGAACCTGCGATGTCGAAGAAAACAATGGGATGCATCCTGTGACCGCCCGTTGTGTTGTGGGTCCGCGGATCCGCGTCAGCGGCTCGTTTCGGCGGCCGCCTTGAGATCGGCGGCAAATTGATTGAACGCATCGTCGAACGGCGGAATCATCCGCGCGAAGAGAGGGAAGAGAGGCCCACCGATGCGCTCGGTCATTTGAAAGCGCGTGCCGCCCTCCGCCAGGGGCGTCAACGTGTAGTCCCGCGTGCCCATCGCATCACCCCACGACAGATGCTGATTGGGCTCGAAGGCTTTGATCTTCAGTTTGAACTCGCGTTCCGGCGCCAGCGTCGAGCGAAGTCGGATCTTTTCTCCAGGTGCGATCCGTCCCGTCAGCTCGACGATGGTGCTGTTCCACGAGGCGAAGCGCTCGGCATCGGTCAGCAGGCTCCACACTGCCTTCGGCGGCACGGAAATGTCGATGCCGACGGTCGTCTGGCGACTGAAGGTCTTCTTGAGGGTCACCGCGCGGCCGGCGGCTGCGTCATCGAGTGTCGTCATGAGGTCTCCGGAACACTTCAAAGTTCATTGGGGGAGTCGCCGAAGGCGGAGCGTCCAAAATGGCGGGAGGTCATGGGCCTAGAGATCGGGCAGCCGTCGCGATCAGGCAGCCATCGCGATCAGGCAGCCGTTGGTATCAGGCGGCCATCGGGATCGAGCAGCGGTCGCGACCGGACGCCGCTCCGGCGTCGGCGCCGGAGGGCGAGGCATCGGCAGGAGCCGCCGGCTCAGTCGACCGAGAATCCCATGAGCGTCACCGGCACCTCGGACTGATTGAAACACGAGGGATCAGATTCGGTAGGCATTGCATCACCATTTGCGTCCGGGTCCGCACCGGCCGCCGACAGATCCTGATAGCTGACGCCCAGCGAGTCGAGGCCGGTCACGGTGATCTCGTTGCAGAACTCGCCGGACACGTCGGCTCCGGCGATCGTCAGCAGCTCGATGGTGACCGTCACCGTCGCGAGGCCGGAGCCAGCCAGACTCTGCGTCGGCGCCTGATTGATCAGCTCGGTGGTCCCCGAGCCGTCGAAGCCGGGATTGGCGAAGGCCAGCGGGGAAGAGGAGATCGACGTGAAGGTCCAGTCGACGCCCGGCGTGCCGAACACTGCGGCGAGATCGTCGGCCACGCTCATGTCGACCAAGGTGTCGGCACCGAAGTTCTCGAACACGTAGTCGATCTGAATCGTGGCCGGCAGCGTCGCGTCGAGAGGATCCATTTCCTTCGCCGCTCCGATCACCGGATAGGCGCATTCCGCGTTCGGCGTGTGCACGCAGATTTCGGCGTCGAGCTCGGTGCCAGCCTCGGTCGCCACGAGGCGCAATCTCCAGGCGCCCTCCTCGTCATAGTTGAAGGCTCCCGTTGGATTCGCGTCGGTGTCCATCGCGTTCGAGAACCAGCCGAATTCCGGGTTCTGCGAGACCTGGAAGATGTCCGCGAAGCCGGTGGTCGCGTTGGGCTGATTGTTCCGAGCATCGAGCGCGGCGCGGACGCCCACCCCGAGAAGGTCAACCGTCGGGTTGGTGGGCAGATTGGTGCCGGCGTCGGTCCGGATCTGGAAGATCAGGCTGTCGAGGTCGGCGATCGCGCCACCGTAGGCGATGGAGAAGTTGAAGTTCCACCAGGCGCGGTTGAGCGCGGCCGGCGGATTGGCATCGTTGCCGAGCTCGACCTCGTAATCCATTCCCATCATCCGCGGCACCTGGCCAATCCGTCGTTCCTCCGCGCGCAGCCCGAGCTCGAGCGCGCCGCCGGGAAACGCACCGTCGGCACCAACCGCGAAGCTGCCGTTGCACTGCCCCGAGCCGGCGTCCCAACCGAGGCTGTTGGGCGGCCCCACCGGTCCTGGCGACGTCCCGAGCATGCCGCCGCCGACGGTGTCCGCCTCGTTGCAGGGGGCCTGGGCACCGGCCGTCCCGGCACCAAGGCCGACGAGAAGAAAGGCTAAAAGACAAATTCCACAGCGGCCGGCCGAGAACGACGAGGGAAACATGCTGCACTCCTGTGGCTGAGACAAACGTTGAGCTTTGTCGCTATCTTACCTTGAAACCAGGGCTTCCCGCTTCCGCGGCCCGCCGGACCGGCTTGAATCCAGAGCCAGTGTGGCGCCTTCCGGCTTCGCGGAGGCGCGGTCCTCGAATGCCTTAGAGCGTCGACCGCCGGTCGCCGATCCGAAGCCACCGGCCGCACCCACCGCTCGGACGGCCCGAAGCGCGCGAGGGCTGCCTCGCCGCGAAGAGTCGAGTGGCCGAGTCACATGGGGTCAGGTCATGGCTCAATCTGCACCGGCAATGGGCGAGAATCCGCCCGATCACCTCGAGCCCATCGATCGGCCATGGGCCTCACCTCAGAGCCCTCAAGCAAACCGAGATCGAGAGGCATCGCTCGTTGGCTGCGTTGGGTGATCAGCCGGCCTGTTTGCGGCTTCAGGTCGTCAAGCATGCGCCACAGGCCGTGCAAGGGGACAAGTTGATCTACTCTTCGCACCAGCTCTTCACCAAGTCCCAGAAAGTCTACTGGGTCGAGAAGCTGATTTGATCAGCTCATCGAAGAAATGATTTCAATGAGATCCGGCGCTCGCCTTGAAGGGCACTCATAATGCAAGATGGTACTGCGACTGAGAGCGAACAGCTAACGCGACACGCCTCGTGTCGCTTAACTACTCTAGAGCCCTGTCTAGCCATTGGTGTCAATGCACTTGCGAGTCTCCTGAGGAGGGTTATGCAGCATCGCTTGCCCCATAACCAGAGTCGCGCGACATGCCGACGGGCATCGGGTTAGACGACACCCGCATGTCGCGATTGACAGCTAGGGAGATTGCTTCTATCCTCTGCTCGTGCCTAGTGGATTAGCATCTACATGCCTAAGCCAAGGCCTGCGAAGCCGGTTATGCGATACGCTTTTGTCGCCTAACCGTCTGGCGGTTGTGACGCTCAATCACGCGGACATGCGCTCTAGAGATATGAGCGATTGTCAAAGCTTACAAGGAGGCGATTAGACAATGCAAGGAGCTGAAGCAGGACGCCTCTTGTGGGAATCGCTGGTCGGTGCTGAAAGGTATATTCGCAGTGGCATCGCCGCTCAGATCGCCGAAAGCCAATCACTTCATGGCGAGGATATGATTCCCATAATTCTGGCATACGACGCAACTCGAAGACTATCTCCTTATCTTGACGATGCTGTCTACCAGGCATCGACAAGGGCACTGGAATTTCTGGAGCAGGACCTGAACAGCTTTCTCGATCTTCTGCGCGTCGCGGTAGACAACCGCAATAGGGGCTTAGGCTCTGAGGATGAGGACAGAGACTCCGCGAATCGTGCTTTGGCTCAAGCGTACACGCAGTTCCGGCAACGCTTGGACCAAATCAGTACGAAACTACGTGAGGGGGTGGAAAAGTCGGAGGCCACTGCAACACTAAACTTCAGTGGACCTGTGACGGGCCAGGTGTTCGGTGGTGGTCAGACCGTCGCCGGCGGCAATATCGGTTCGTCCGTCCTGACCCTCCCAGTTGGCGATTTGATCCAGAGGGTCGATAACTCAGGTGCTTCCGCCGCCGAGAAGAAAGAGGCGAAGTCCCGGCTTCGAGCTTTCCTTGAGCACCCATTAGTTGCTGCCGTGGTGGGAGGTGCCAGTGGAGCGGCGCTCGGATGAACGCTCAGCCGCCCCGCTTAGCCTGCAGCGGCGCATATCCCTGCGCCCAACCGAACGGCTCCTCCCCGCGCTTGGCTTGGAACGTTATACGACAGACTGACCATCCATCAATCTGAAATCAGCACTGATGAAAACAATTCAGAACAGAATCCGCGAAGCGATTAATGACTCCGCCGCTACGGAAGAGCAGGGAGCGTTTTTCGAGAAAGCGCTTCGGGAAACAGCAGCGATTGCACAGGAGCGTGCGAATAGGGCACTCTTCGTTTACTTGCTTTTCGTCACATCATGGTTCTTGATTCGAAACGCGGCAGTCTCAGCCGTACAGTTTATCGGGTTGAAGTTTGACGACACCGACATCATAGTGCTCGCGCTTAGTCCGATGGCTGCGTTTTCGTACTACCGGTATACTTGCTTTGCGGCTCTTGCTGAACTCAACCATGTCGCAGTTCGAAGTTTGTATGTTGAAGTCATGAAGCCATTCTCAAGTCGAGGCTTGACGGAACTTCTCATTCCTCCTTCGTTCATTCACATTGAAAACACGCTTGCCAATATCGAGAATACGGGCTTTTTCTCAGAGGCTACAAATGCCTGGGGTATTCTCGTACTTCTCATTATGCATCTTGGTCCTGCAGTGCCGTTGGTTTGGATGATCTATTCAATCATGTCTTCTCCCGTGGTTTCGATTGGATGGTCAGTTGCTGCCGGGGCCATCGCAGCTCTGGTACTTGTTAGAACCTGGATGGTCATCATTCAAATGATGCGCGCAGTCTAACAAAGCGCTCAACCGAAGCGACGGTTGGGAGGGTATACTGGAATCTACGTCGTTGCCTTCCGCCCAGTTGCTAATCCGTGCGTTGACTACTCGACACTTCACACTGTCGTATAAAGAATGTCTGGATGCCTGAAGAATCGACTCACTTTCGCCGGCTTGCGCTGCAACGAGCGCAGGCAGCCCAGAACGACTTTCTTCAACTGATCCGGACACATCGGAGTGATTCGGCCGACCTTGTGATTCTTGAGGTTGTTCCATACCTGCTCGTCGGTATTCGGCTCGGGAGAGTCCGAGGGCAGAAAGAACAGCTTCAATTGGCCCTCGGTCGCCTCCACGAACTGGCGCACTCGTCCCGATCGATGAACGGGATGGCGATCGACGATCAAATAGATCGGTTGCTTGGCTCCAACCAGCAGCCGACGGAGAAACTCGATGAACTTTGGCCTCGTCATCTTCCCATCGATCGTCATGAAACGCATTGCTCCTCGCGGGCTGATAGCCAAGATCAGGTTCATGGAGAAGCGAGCGCCCGTCTTGGTGACGATCGGCGTCTGGCCCACAGGCGCCCAGGTGGTTCCGCTGTGGTAGTCCGAGCGGACACTGGCTTCATCAGCGAAGAAGATGGCGGCTCCTTCGCGCTTTGCAGCTGCGCGGATCTTCGGATACTCGACCTTCTTCCAGTGCTCGACGGCCTCGGTATCTTGCTGGTAGGCGCGTCGCAGAGGATTCTGAGGGCTCAACCCGAGCTTGCGGAGTAGCCGCCCCACCGAGACCACACTCAAGCGGACTCCGAATTCTCAGTAGATCACTTGTCGAATCAGGTCGCGAGTCCACAGTGCAAAATCGAACTGCATCTGTTAAGGGCTCTTGAGAGTGATCCAATCGAAGAGTTTTTTGAGTTGAGTGCCGGCGAGCTTGGGTATGCGTCCGGGGATCTTCTTGGAACGCAAAGCGTCGATCCCGCTTTCACGGTTTCTGGCGAGCTAATCGTAGATACACGAGCGGTGGAAGCCGAGCGTGCTGATGACCTCCGGAAATCTCCGGCTTTTCAGCAAGCTCTCAGGCAACATGACCGACAATTGGGAATGGACGTCCAATGAGGCACAGTTCTTTCACTCTCAAGTTACAGCTGGGATCGCCGTGGCGCGGATGGGCTCTGGATCTTGTAGGCATGTAACCTGGGGCTGGGTAGGAAGCAGTACTGGATCAGCTCCACCAGCAGCATTCCGCTGTGTCCGATAAGATCCACCTTGCAGCCTAGGTGCAATATAAGGCAGCATCGCTAGGTTGGGAGAGCCATCTCGGTCTTGTGCGATGAAACCCCCTTCCGACTCACCGCCAGAAAACTGGCTGGCCGTCGAACCCCGAACTCAAGACGGAAAACCTCCGCTGCCACGCGGCTCCGGTTGCCGCTCAGTTCGAGCACGACATCTATTAATGGTAGGTCTATAGGAGGCAAGGCTCCAATGCCTAACGAGCAATTTCCAAGAAAATACTGGTGGCTGGTTCTGGTCGCCGTACCCATCATAGGAGCGACCGTTCCCATCATAGTAGCGATAATACAGCACCCTCCACCACCAGGTGCAGAAGATGCGCCAGTTATTGAGCCGGTCAAATACGCTCACGGCGAAGAGTACGTCAATGTTGAGCTGTCCGATTGGGTCGTCATATATGAGCCGGAGAAAGGGGGGCGAGGGGAGGCGTTGGACTACCTCCATCGCATTGAATTTGGGGATCAGAATACTCCTAAGACCATCCCTCAGGTAACAATTGGAGTTGAGTTCCCTCTTGGGCATACCGGCCCTAAGAAATACCCATACTCCTATGTTGACCACGCTGTCAATATTACTGAGGACGGATTCTCAGTAAAACTTATTAAAAGTAGTCACAGCAAGTCGACTGAGGCTGCCAAGATATCCTGGCAAGCCTCTTGGGAGTAATTGAAAGATATTTTTATAACCAAGGCGGCGTTGCAAACGGATGAGGCAAAGCAGCGCCGCTGATCGCAACCTTCGACACAAGATTGATTTGGCTTGGAATCTCGGGTCGTTTACCTTTGAGATGAAAGGCCCGGCCAACCGAGCGTCCCAGCCGCCCGCGGATCGTCACGTCGACCGTGCCTGAACGCTTTCGCAGCGAGGCCACGACCGGCCCCGCACAGACTCACTTAGGCGAGGAACCGTCAGGGCGCCGCGTCGAGGAAGCTGCGCAGGTCGGCGTCGTTGATGCCTGGCTCGCCGGCGCTGACGGAGTCGAGGCGCCCCTCTTCGAGCCAGCGCTCGAGGGTCGAGATCTGATCGAAGAGATGGCCGAAGGAATCGACGAAGAAGAGGAGCGGCTGGTATTTGTCGATCTCGAAGCCCTGATTGATCACCCATTCCAGCTGGAACGGGTAGCGCTGCACCTGCGGGGACTCGATGCAGTGCTCGAGTTCGCCGAACGACGACAGCAGGCCGCTGCCGGTGGCGCAAAGCTTCGGATCGGTGCCGGTCGCCGCGGCGCCGGGTCGGCGCATCAGGCCGAACTCGACCGTGAACCAGAAGAAGCGAGCCAGCGCCTTGAGATTGGACTCGAGGATGCGAACCTTCTCCTCGGTATCACCAATGGCGCCGGCGCGCGCCGCGGCGGTGCGTGCGACCTCGCCGAAGCGCACCAAGACGTCGGAGAACTCTCGATCGGTGTGCATCGGCACGTGGCCAGCGATGTCGTGGAAGATGTCCGGCTCGGGCAGATAGTCGAGCGTGGTCTGGTCGCGGATCGTGATCGTGGTCGGAAACTCGCGGCGCCGCAGGCAGTCGAAAAAGAGGTAGGCCGGCACGTAGCCGGCGACCGCCTTGGCCTTGAACGCCGACAGCGGCTCGAGAAATTGATTGATGTCGGCAAGGCGCGGAATGCGCCGATCGTTCAGCGCCAGCGAGTCGACGCCCTCGAGAAACTTCGGATGGGCGTATTGACGCCAGCGGTCGCCCATCCGGCGGTAGAGCAGACGCCACGCCTCCTGATTCGCCTCGCTGTAGAGCTCGTATGGCTGCTCGATGAACAGCTCACCGCGGCCGATCGACTGCTCGATGAACGGCGCGCGCGTGGTGGTCAGGTCGTCGGTCGGGGCGAGGGTGTCGGTCGGCGTCATCGTCGAGGCTCCGTCAAGAAAACGCGGCCGGCGAAGCGGCGGGATCGGACGCGGCGGTCCGAGGATCGATCGTGGGAGAGATTCGTCGCCCGGCGATGAACGGATCGCCGGGCGTCCGGAGGGGCGGGCCGTGGGATCCAGCCTAGGCGGCGAGCCGACCGTCGAGGCCGAGGGCCTCCGCCTCATCCTGCATGGCGGCGAGCACGTTGCCGACGTGGACCCACAGCTCGAGCGTGCCGTCGAAGCAGGCGCTCGAGAAGGTCTCGGCGGCCTCGCGGATCTCGTCGCGGTCGACGGCGGCGCAGAAGAGCTTGTCCTTCCAGTTCCGCTTCACCGACTTGACCTTGAGCTGACGCACGTCCTTCGCCGGGCGAACCAGCGTCGCCGCGATGATCAGGCCCGTGATCTCGTCGCAGGCCCGCAGCGCGTGATCGATCGGCGTCGTCGGCTCGACGCCTGTGCCCTCGGGATTGTGCGCCAGGATCGCCTGCACGACCTCTTCAGGAACGCCCCGCTGCCGCAGAATCGGCGCGCCGTCCTTGGGATGCCGCTCGCTCGACGGGTGGATCTCCCAGTCGAAGTCGTGCAAAAGCCCGGCGAGGCCCCAGAGGTCGGCATCGTGCCCGAGCGTGCCGGCGTAGCGGCGCATGGCGGCCTCGACGGCCACCATGTGGCGGCGCAGGCCGGCGTCCTCGACGTGATCCGTGACGATGGTCCAGGCGTCTTCTCGCTGCATGGGTCGAGTTTAGCGCGCGTTCCCCGCCGCAGGCTCGGGCGGCGGCGAGACGTCAGCCGGCGCGCGCCGGCCGACCGGCAGCAGCAGCCTCAGCGTCGCGCCGCCGCCCGCCGTGTCGTGGACCGTCACGCCGCCGCCGTGACCGCGCGCGATGCCGAGCGTCGCCGGCAGACCGAGGCCGCGGCCGGTGAAACGGGTGGAGAAGAAGGGCTCGAAGATGCGATCCGCCAGCTCTTTGGGGATGCCGGGGCCGTCATCGATGACCTCGAGGGCGGCGAAGGCGCCGGCGCTGACCCGATTGCCGAAGCTGGCCTCTTCCATCGTGTCGCTGCCGAGATCGACCACCGAGGTGCGCAGGACGACCCGTCCGCCGTGGTCGGCGACGGACTCCAGAGCGTTCTGCAGCAGGTGCTCGATCGCCTGGCGGATCTGCTCGGGATCCCCGCGCAGCTCGGGAAGCCGGCGCGACAGCGCCAGCTCGAGCTGGACGCCGGGCGGCAGGTCGTCGCGCGCCGCGTCGGCGACGGCAGCCGTCAGCTCACAGAGGTCGACGGTTTCGTCGGCGACGCGACCGCGGCCCGAGGTGGCGAGCATCAACCGACACAGCTCGGCGGCCCGCCGGCTCGAGGCGCTCGCTTCGTCGAGCAGATCGTGAATCGGGGCGTCGGGGGCGCGCAGGCGGGCCAGCTCGAGATTGCCGAGGATCACCGTGAGCAGATTGTTGAAATCG
>JBCBCF010000010.1:0-32837 GCA_038530905.1 Acidobacteriota bacterium | reverse complement strand
ACGACATCAAGCCGGTCTTGAACGGCCTCGGCGTCGCCATCGTCTCCACGTCGCACGGGCTTCTCACCGATCGCGAGGCGCGCGAGCAGCGCATCGGCGGTGAGATTCTCTGCGAGCTCTGGTGAGGAGGGAGTCGCGATGTCACGCATCGGCAAGCAGCCGGTCGAGGTGCCGAAGGGCGCCAACGTCAAGATCGAAAACGGTGTCTTCATCGCCGAGGGCCCGAAGGGCAAGGTGATCACCCGGATGCACCCGGAATGCCCGGTGGAGATCGAGGGCGGCACGATCCGCGTCTCCCGCAACGGCAACTCCGGGCCGGTGCGCGCCAAGCACGGTCTCGTGCGCGCGCTGGTGCAGAATGCGATCACCGGCGTCACCCAAGGCTTCAAGAAGGAGCTCGAAGTCGTCGGCGTCGGCTACCGCGGTGAGATGAAGGGCAAGGAAGCTCATTTCGCGCTCGGCTTCTCGCATCCGGTCGTCTATCCGGTGCCCGAGGGCATCGAGATCGACATCGACAAGAACAACAAGATCACGATCACCGGTGCCGACCGTCAGCGTGTCGGCCAGGTGGCGGCCGAGATCCGGGCTCTGCGTCCGCCGGATCCATACAAGGCGAAGGGCATCCGATACAGCGGCGAGCACATCCGTCGCAAGGTCGGCAAGGCCGGCGCCCGCTGACCGGAGAACGCTCGATGAGAACGTCACACAGCAAGAAGATCGAAGCACAGCGCATGCGCCGCAGGCGTGCGCATCTCCGCATCCGCAACCGCATTCAGGGGACGGCCGAGCGCCCGCGCCTGGCGGTCTACAAGAGCCTGCGCTACATCTATGCGCAGGTGATCGACGACGCGCGTGGCGTCACGCTCGCCCAGGCTAACTCGCGCGAGACCGACCTCGTGGCCGAGGTCGAGTCGTCGACCGCCTCGATCGACGCGGCCAAGGCGGTCGGCAAGGCGATCGCCGACCGCGCGAAGGCCCAGGGCATCGACAACGTCGTCTTCGATCGCGGCGGCTTCCGGTACCACGGCAAGATCAAAGCCGTGGCGGATGGCGCTCGCGAGCAAGGCCTGCAGTTCTGAGAAGGACGAGGAGATCCCAGTGGCAAGAGATTACGAACGCGACTCCGAATTCTTCGAGACAGTCGTCCACATCAATCGCGTGACCAAGGTGGTCAAGGGCGGCAAGAACTTCTCGTTCGCCGCTTTGATGGTGGTCGGCGACGGCGCCGGCCGGGTCGGCTACGGCACGGGCAAGGCCAAAGAGGTGCCGTCGGCGATTCGCAAGGGCATCGACGCCGCGAAGAAGAACATGGTCCGCATCCCGCTGGTTGGCGGCACCATCCCGCACGAGGTGCTCGGCATCTTCAGCGCCGGTCGGGTGCTGCTCAAGCCGGCCTCGCCCGGTACCGGCGTGATCGCCGGCGGTCCGGTGCGCAACGTCGTCGAGGCGGCGGGCATTCAGGACATCCTGACTAAGTCGCTCGGCACCACGAATCCGGCGAACGTCGTCAAGGCCACCTTCGAGGCGCTGCTGTCGCTGCGCAGCGAGGATGAGGTCTTCACCCTCCGCGGCCTCGAGCTGCCGGAGGAAGACGAGGCCGCCTACGAAATGGTTGACGAGGCGAGCGCTGAGGCCGAGGCCGAGACCGAAGCGGTTCCCGCCTGAGCCGTTCCGACGCATCAAGAGAGATTCCCATGTCCGACGACACTCAGAAGACCCTCCGCATCGAGCAGGTGCGCAGCCCGATCGGCTACGACAAGCGGCAGCGCGAGGTGTTGCGTGGGCTCGGCCTGCGCCGCATCCGCCACGTGGTGGAGCGCGAGGACACTCCTGCCGTCCGCGGCATGGTGGCCAAGATTCGGCATCTCGTCCGCATTCTCGAGGACTGAGCGATGAAGCTACATGAACTTTCCCCCAATCCCGGCTCGAATCGCGCGAAGAAGCGCGTCGGCCGGGGCCCGGGCTCCGGCCTCGGCAAGACCGCTGGTCGCGGCCACAACGGCCAGCGCTCGCGTGCCGGCTTCAGCCAGCGCCTCGGCTTCGAGGGCGGCCAGATGCCGCTCGTCCGCCGGGTGCCGAAACGCGGCTTCACCAACATCTTTCGCACCGAGTACGCAGTGGTGAATCTTTCCGACCTCGCTGCGCTCGACGTCACTGAGGTGACGCCTGAGCTGCTGGTCGAGCGCGGATTGGTGCGCCGCGGCAGGCCGGTCAAGATCCTCGGCGACGGTGAGCTCGACAAGGCTCTGACGGTCAGGGCCCACAAGTTCAGCAAGTCGGCGCGCGCCCAGATCGAGGAGGCGGGCGGCAGCTGCGAGGAGCAGGGCCGGTGATCGAGAGTTTCCGCAACATCTTCGCGGTGCCCGATCTGCGCAGGCGCATCTTCTTCACCTTCGCCCTGCTCGCGGTCTACCGCATCGGTTGCAACATTCCGGTTCCGGGCGTCGACCCGGCCGTGCTGCTCGAGATGATGCAGCAGGCCCGGCAGACGATGCTCGGCTTCCTCAACACGTTCACCGGCGGCAGCCTTGAGCGCGCGGCGGTCTTCGCCCTGGGCATCATGCCCTACATCACGGCGTCGATCATTTTGCAGCTGCTCACCGTGGTCGTGCCCTATCTCGAGAAGCTCTCGAAGGAAGGCGAGCTCGGGCGGCGAAAGATCACCCAGTACACGCGATACGGCACGCTGCTGATCTCGCTCATCCAGTCCACCGGGATCGCGCTGTGGGTGCAGAATCCCGACGTGCGCGGCCCCGGCGGCGCGCCCCTGGTGCCGGAGCCGGGAGTCGGCTTCGTTCTGATGACGGTGCTGACCTTGACCACCGGCTGTGCGTTCGTGATGTGGCTCGGTGAGCAGATCTCGGAGCGCGGCATCGGCAACGGCATCTCGCTGATCATCTACGCCGGTATCGTGATCGGCCTGCCGACGGCGATCTCGAGCACTTTCACGAAGATGCAGACCGGCAATTTGAACCCGGTCGTCATCCTCGTGCTGGTCGTCTTCATGGCGTTCGTGACCGCGTTCATCGTCTACATGGAGCGCTCGCAACGCCGGATCCCGGTTCAGTACGCCAAGCGCGTCGTGGGGCGGAAGGTCTACGGCGGGCAGAACACCTACCTGCCGCTGCGGGTCAACACCGGCGGTGTCATCCCGGTGATCTTCGCCAGCTCGGTCGTGATGATCTTTCCGACTCTCGCCGGCATCGCGGGCGACATCGATTTCCTGCGCAACTTGGCCGAGGCGATCAGTTGGGGTCAGCCGATCTACTACGTGATCTACACCGCCACGATCATTTTCTTCTGCTACTTCTACGTCTCGATCATCTTCAATCCGCAAGATACGGCCGAGAACATGCGCAAGTACGGCGGATTCATTCCGGGCATCCGCTCGGGTCGCCGGACAGCGGAGTACATCGATCGGATTTTGACGCGGCTGACGTTCATCGGTTCCCTCTACCTGGCGGCTGTGTCGGTCTTGCCCGAGCTGATGTTGTTCGGTTTCAAGGTGGCAAGCATTCCGTTCATTGGGGACACGCTCGATCGCTACGTGCCGACCTTCGTCACGACCGGCCTCGGCATCGACTTCTACTTCGGCGGCACGTCGCTGCTGATCGTCGTCGGCGTTGCGATGGATTTCGTCCAGCAGGTCGAGAGCCAGCTCGTGATGCGCAACTACGACGGCTTCTTGAAGAAGGGACGAGTCCGTGGGCGCCGCTGAGCCGGATGCGAGCAGCGCCGCGAAGCCGCGGATCGTCTTCCTCGGCCCGCCGAACGCGGGCAAGGGCACGCAGGCGGCTCGGCTGGCGGAGCGGCTCGGCATCCCGACCATCTCGACCGGCGACATGCTGCGTCAGGCGGTGGCCGACGGCACGCCGCTCGGCCAAGAGGTTCAGGCCGTGATGGCTCGCGGCGAGCTGGTGAGCGACGCACTGATGGCCGAGGTCGTGCGCGAGCGGCTGGCCCGCGACGACGCGCACGCTGGATTTTTGCTCGACGGCTATCCGCGGACGGCACCGCAGGTCGAGACGCTGGCTGGCATCCTCCGCGATGCCGGGACCGAGCTGGATCACGCGATCCTTCTCGAAGTGCCGCGCGCGGTCCTGATCGAGCGCGCCATGCGGCGTTTTGAAGACCAGGAACGTCCGGACGACGACCGCGCGGTGGTCGAGAAGCGTCTCGAGGTCTACGAAGAGGACACGGCTCCACTCGTCGACCTGTATGCCGGCCTAGGCATCCTGCGCCGGATCGACGGTAACCGCTCGATGGACGACGTCTCGCGGGCGATCGAGGAGGCGGTCGGCGCCTGAGCCGACCCGAGACGACCATGGCCAAAGGACGCGGCATCATCCTCAAGACCCCCGACGAGCTGGATCTGATCCACGAGGCGAACGTCATCGTGCATCGCGTGCTCCAGGGGCTCGAGGAGCGCGTGCAGCCGGGCGTGACGCCGCGGCAGCTCAATGCGTGGGCGGAAGCGACCATCCGCGCGGCGGGCGGCGTGCCGGGCTTCCTTGGGCAGTATGGCTTTCCGGCGACGCTGTGCACGGCGCTCAACGACGTCATCGTCCACGGCATTCCGGACGATCGACCGCTGGTCGAGGGCGACATCATCGGCCTTGACTGCGGTGTGATCTACAAGGGCTACGTCGGTGACGCGGCGCGGACCTACGCTGTGGGTGAAATTTCTGACGCGGCACGCCGGTTACTCGACGTCACCCGCGAGTCGCTCTCGCTGGGCGTTCAGCAGCTCAAGCCAGGAAAGCGTATGGGCGACGTCGGGCACGCGGTCCAGCGCCACGTCGAGTCCCATGGTTTTTCCGTAGTCCGCGACTTCTTCGGTCATGGCGTCGGCCTGTCGCTGCACGAGGATCCGCGGGTGCCGAATTTCGGGCGGGCGGGCAAGGGCATCGGCCTTGCTCCGGGGATGGTGCTGGCCCTCGAGCCGATGGTCAACGCGGGCCGCGTGCAGGTCAAGACCGATGCGGATGGGTGGACCGCGCGGACACGCGACGGCTCGCTCTCGGCTCATTTCGAATATTCCGTGGCGGTGACCGAGGACGGTCCGCGCATTCTCGGCGTTTCGGCCGAGGAGCAAGCGCGCGTTCTCGCCTTCCGCCCAGCGGCTGTTTCAGCCGCCGAACCCGCGTTGGCCGGTCGATGAGCTCCGGTCGCCGCACATCTTTCCATTTGCTCGAGGTCCCCGCGCCGGCGCCGGCGCGGATCCAGGATCGCCGGCACGTCCGTCGAAAGGAGAAGCCATGAAAGTTCGGGCTTCGGTCAAGCGAATCTGTTCGAACTGCAAGGTCATCCGTCGGCACGGCGTGGTTCGGGTGATCTGCATCAATCCCAAGCACAAGCAGCGTCAGGGCTAGAACATGGCACGCATTTCCGGGGTTGATCTGCCCCCCAACAAGCAGATCTGGATCGCGCTGACCTACATCCACGGCATCGGCCGCACCAAGGCTCAGGAGATCCTCGACACCACCGGCGTCGCGTCGGAGACCGTCGTCCGCGATCTCACCGAGGACGAGGCGCGCAAGATTCGCCAAGAGATCCAGGACAACCACCGGGTCGAGGGTGATCTCCGCAAGGAGGTCTCGCAGAACATCCGCCGCCTGATGGAGATCGGCTGCTACCGCGGTGTGCGCCATCGTCGTGGCCTGCCGGCTCGTGGACAGCGCACACACACCAACGCCCGCACGCGCAAGGGGCCAAAGCGCACCACCGTCGCCGGCAAGAAGAAGGTCAAGAAGTAAACGATGGCCAAAGGAAATCCCAAGCGTCAGGGCGGCTCGAAGCGCCGCGACCGCCGCAACATCCCGCACGGACACGCCTATATTCAGGCGACCTTCAACAATACCGTCGTCACCATCACCGACCCGGAGGGCAACGTGGTGGGCTGGGCCTCGGCCGGCAAGGCGGGCTTCAAGGGTTCGCGCAAAGGCACGCCGTTCGCCGCGCAGATGGCCGGCCGCGACGCCGGCACCGTGGCCAAAGAGATGGGCATGCGCACGCTCGAGGTCATGGTCAAAGGACCGGGCGGCGGCCGCGAGTCGGCGATCCGCGCGCTCCAGAGCGTCGGTCTGCAGGTGCAGTCGATCCGCGACGTGACGCCGATTCCGCACAACGGCGCGCGGCCGCGCAAGCGTCGTCGCGTCTGAGGCCGGACGAGAGTTTCTCCATCGCATGCGCGGCGTCGTGCCGCGCGGCGAACCGACGGACGAATCGCCGTCTCTCCGCCGTGGAGAGCGCGGGTCGAGTCGTCTTTTTTCTCGAAGAGTTCGCGGCGTCGTAGCCACGGCGCCATTGCACGCGAAGGAGTAGGACGTTGGCACGATACACGGGACCCGTCTGCCGGCTCTGTCGCCGGGAGCGGATGAAGCTCTTCCTCAAGGGTGATCGCTGCTTCAAAGAGAAGTGCGCGATCGAGCGCCGGGCGTATCCGCCGGGCCAACACGGTCAGCGACGCGGACGTCGCATTCAGGGGTATGGCCTCCAGCTGCGCGAGAAGCAAAAGGTGAAGCGTCTCTACGGCATTCAGGAGCGCCAGTTCCGCAACTACTTCAAGGCCGCCGATCGTCAGCGCGGCATCACTGGTGAGAATCTGTTGGTCGCGCTCGAGCGTCGGCTCGACAGCGTCGCCTACAGCCTCGGCTTCGGCGCCTCGCGGGCAATGGCCCGTCAGCTCGTGCGCCATGGCCACATCCATGTCGATGGCAAGAAGATCACCATTCCGTCGTTCCCGGTTGCGGAGGGACAGGTGATTTCGGTGCGCACGCCGAGCCGCAAGAATGAATTCATCCGCGCGTCGGTCGACTCTGCTCGCGGTCGCGGCATCCCCGGCTGGCTCGAGCTCGATGCCGAGAGCTTCACCGGCACCGTCCGGAGCCTGCCGACGCGTGACGAGATCAAGGTGCCGATCCAAGAGCAGCTCATCGTCGAGCTCTACAGTCGGTGATCCGCGCTCTCTAGCCGCTCATCCAAGCCGGGGCCGAGCGCCCCGAGGAAGGGATATACGAATGCTCTGGAAAGGTTTTCAGCGGCCCAAGCGGGTCGATGTCGATCGCGAGAACGCGACGCCGACCGAGGCGACGTTCAGCGCTCAGCCGTTCGAGCGTGGCTTCGCCACGACGGTCGGCAACGCGCTCCGCCGCACGCTGCTGTCGTCGATCGAGGGTGCCGCGGTCACGGCGGTGCAGATCGAGGGCGTGCTGCACGAGTTCTCCTCGATTCCCGGTGTCGTCGACGACGTCATCGACATCATTCTCAACCTGCGCCAGGTTGCCATCCGCCTCGAGGGCGACGGACCGCGGGTTCTGAGCCTCGATGTCGAGGGGCCTGGCGTGGTCACGGCCGGCGATCTCGAGGGCGATAGCGCCGTCTCGATCGTCGATCCGGATCTGCCGATCGCGACGCTCAACGAAGAAGGGCACCTGAAAATGCAGGTGCTGGTGCAGCAGGGCCGCGGCTACGTCACGGCCGATCGCAACTTCGACGACACGATGGGCATCGGCTGGATCCCGATCGACTCGACGCACTCGCCGGTGCGCCGCGTCAACTATCGGGTTGAGCCGGCGCGCGTTGGTCGCGCCACCGACTACGAGAAGCTGACGATCGAGATCCATACCAACGGCACCGCCTCGCCGGAGGAGGCGCTGTCGCTGGCTTCGATGCTGCTTCGGGACCATCTGAGCATCTTCACCTACGCCGAGCAGAGCATGCGCGAGACGGCGCCGGCCGCGGCGTCCGAAGCGCTCAGCGGGCTCGATAAGCTGCTCGCCAAGTCGATCGACGAGCTGGACCTTTCGGTCCGCTCGGCGAACTGCTTGAAGAACGCCAACATCCACACGCTCCGTGATCTCGTGCGCCGCTCCGAGCGGGAGATGCTCGAGACCAAGAACTTCGGCAAGAAGTCTCTCGAGGAGCTGCAGGAAGTGCTCGGCAAGCTCGGTCTGGAATTCGGCATGGACGTGCCGGCCCAGCCGGTGGGCGCCGAAGCGACCGCCTGAGGAGCCGCCATGCGTCACGCCAACAGGTACCGCAAGCTCGGTCGCACGACCGCGCATCGCAAGGCTCTCTTCCGCAACCAGATGGCTTCCCTGGTCGAGAACGAGCGCATCGTCACGACCCTCGAGAAGGCCAAGGAGTTGCGGCCGGTGTTCGAGAAGTGCATCACGAAGGGCAAAGTCGGCTCGGTCCACGCGCGCCGACAGGTGCGCGTGTGGCTGCCCGATCGCACCCACGTGAAGAAGCTCTTCGACGACATTGCGCCGAGGTTCGCCGATCGCAACGGTGGGTACACCCGCGTCGTCAAGCTCGGCACCCGCAAGGGTGACGGTGCAGAGATGGCGATTCTCGAGCTTGTCGACTACGATCCGGCGAATCCGCCGAACGCGTCCGACGACTGATCGACCGAGCATCGACCGTCCGACCGCCTTGGCGATCAGACGGAGCTGCCAAGCGACGAGCCGGCCTGTGGGCCGGCTCGTTCGCGTCTGGGTGGTCTTTCTCGAGTGGGCCTCGAGCGTTTGGCCGTCATCCGACGCGGTGGACGGTCTGCTCCGGGGATTCGGCGGGCGTCAGTCCGACCGCGTGGCCATGCCGTTCGAGCGCCGAGGTGACCGCCGCGCGATCTGCGGCGGTGGGCCGAGCCTGTTCGAAATGCAGGCGGCGCACCTCAAACCGACGACCGCGCCGATCGGCCTTGAGATCGACGCGTGCGACCAGGCGTTCACCCGCCAGCACCGGCAGGCAGAAATAGCCCCAGCGTCGTTCGGCCGCCGGCTTGAAGATCTCGAGCACCATGTCGAAGTCGAAGAGCCTCGCGACGCGCGCGCGATCCCACAACACCGGGTCGAACGGTGAGAGAAGGACGCCGCGATCTCGTCGCGGGCGAACGCTCGCAAGTCGCTCCGCGAGCTCGAGGTCATCAGGCCGGATCCAGCCGTCAACCGGGTCCTCGCCGTCCAGCCGGCAGGCGATGACCGCTCCTCGCTCCTCGAGTCGTTGGAGAGCAGCCGAGATCCGAGAACGCAGGTTCCGCAGTCGCCACGTCTCGGCCAATGTGCGCGGGCTCGCCCAGCCATGGCCGTCCAGGGCGCGCAGAATCAAGCGCTCGAGCGCGTCGTCGAGCGGCATCTCGACCGTTCGCACCGTCTCCGGGAGCACGCGCTCGGGAAGGTCGTAGAGCCGCTGGAAGGCGCGCCGCTCGGCGATCGCCAGCTCGCCGATCGACCAGAGGGCGTTGGCGAGATGCTTGCTCGGCTTGTGATCCCACCAGCCTCCACCCCCGCCGCGTCCCTTGAGGTCGAGGGAGCGGATCGGGCCATGCTCGCGCACGGCGCGCAGGAGGTCGTCCGCCTCTGCGCGGCGCTCGGCGAGCAGGCGACCGGTCCAGACCGCCTCGGTGCGGAGGTGTCGACGCCGAAAGGCGAAGGCCGGATAGAGATCCAGCGGCATCCAGCAGACCTCATGGCCCCAGAACTCGAACAGCGGGGCACCCGGCAAGAGCAGATCCTCGCCAATGGACGCATCCACGCCCTCGAGACGCGAAGCGAGCACGAGGGCGTGCGAGCGGGCGCCGGCCACGGCCACCGTGTCGAGCTGGAGATAGCCGAAGCGCTCGACGACGGCATGGGCGGCACGCCGAGCACGTCCGCCGCGGCCGGCAGCGCGGTGCGGCAGGCCGGTCCACCGTGGCTTCAGGAGGCCTGCGCGGGCCAGCGCCAGCCGGCGGGCGCGCCGATGATCGATCGAGACGCTCAAGAGTCGGACGATCGCCGTCCGGCCATCAATCCCAGCAGCTCGGCGCCGGTGCGGGCCACAGAGCGAGTGGTGCCGGCGATGACTTCACGGCTTGGTAGGGAGGCGACCGCGTCGAGCACACCGCGTTTGACCCGCCGCTCGACCTCGTCTCCCAGCTCACGGCGGATCTCTTCGAGGCGCTGCGCCAGCTCGTCCTCGAGCCGCGGGCGCAGCGTCGAGTCGATCCAGCGACTGATCAGAGCGATCGTCACGCAGGCGGTTGCGATCGAAGAGACGAGCGCGACGGCGAGCATCCAGAGCAGGTCGATCCACACTCAGCGATCATATCGCCGGCCCTCGGCGCGTTCTGTCGGTCCTGGCGAGTCAGACGGCCGGCCATTCCTCCGCGCGCGGCATGACGACCCACAGCGCTAGGTAGACCAGCAGCCCTGGGAAGGCGGCGGAGAAGACCGAACCGACCACGTAGAGCACACGGACGAGAGTGGGATCCCAGTTCAGGGCTTCGGCAATGCCGCCGCAGACGCCGGCGACCAGTCGATGACGATGAGAGCGTCGTAGATTCATGATGTTCTCCGGAGGCGCTCGGCGACATGCCGGGCGCAGGGTCTGAGAGCACTACGCCCCAGCCCCGTCCGACGTTCCAATCGCGCGCTCTGATGTGTACTGGACAAGGCGACGGCTCAGTCGGAGTCGGTGCGCAGCTCGCGCGCTCGCGCCGTGATTCCTCGGGTCGTCTCTTCGTCGATGCGCTCGAGGTTCTTCCACACCCAGCCCATGCGCCGATTGCCTTCGAGGGCCGGTCGGTGGCGTCGCAGGAAGTCCCAATAGAGCACGGTGAATGGACAGGCGTCCTCGCCGGTCTTGGCCTTCGGATCGAAGCGGCAGTGGGAGCAATAGTCGCTCATGCGCGAGATGTAGTTGCCGCTGGCCACGTAGGGCTTTGTGCCGAGCACGCCACCGTCGGCGTACATCACCATGCCGAGTGTGTTCGGGAGCGTCACCCAGTCGACGGCGTCGACATACATGCCGAGGTACCAATCGCTGACGTTCTTCGGGTGCGCGCCCGCCATCAGCGCATAGACGCCGGTCACCATCAGGCGCTGGATGTGGTGACCGTAGCCGTGCTTGAAGACCTGACCGAGGCTCTCGCGAAGACACGTCATGTCGGTGTCGGCGCCCCAATAGGCCGCCGGAAGATCGCCGTTTTGGCGAAGATGGTTCCGCTGGCGGTAACCCCGGCCCTGCGACCAATAGATGCAGCGCACGTATTCCCGCCAGCCGACGATCTGGCGCACGAAGCCCTCGACCGACTGCAGCGGCGCGTCGCCGTCGCGCCAGCGCGCGACGGCGGCGTCGACCACTTCGCGCGGGTCGAGCAGCTTGAGGTTGAGCGCCGGCGAGAGGAGCGAGTGGAAGACCCACGGCTCGCCGGTGCGCATGGCGTCTTGATACGGACCGAAGTGGCAGAGGCGATCGTCGAGGAACTGGTCGAGGGCTTCGAGCGCCTGGTCGCGGCGGACCGGCCAGCCGAAGGATGCTGTCGATCCTGGAGCGTCGGGGAACGCGCGGTTGACCAATTCGAGCACCTCGCGGGTGATCGCGTCGGGCGCGAACTGCAGCGGGTCGTTCGGTGACGGTGCCTCGTCGTTGAGCGGCTGTCGATTCTCTTGGTCGAAGTTCCAGCGGCCGCCGGCTGGATCTTTGCCGTCCATCAGAAGGTTCAGCCGCCTGCGCTGCCAGCGATAGAAATACTCCATGACGAGCTCTTTGCGGCCGGCGGCCCAGCTCTCGAACGCGTCGAGATCGGTGAGGAAATGGTGGTCCTCGATCTGCTCGATCGACCACTTGAGATCGCTGGCGACGTCTTCAAGGGCGTCCAGCACCCGCCATTCACCGGGTCGAACGAAGGCGAGTCGCTCGATCGTGACCTCCTCGGAGGCCAGCCGCTCGGCGAGGCGACGGAGCTCACTGGCGAAGGATCCTCGGTTCTCTGGGTCGTCGAGGCAGACGTAGAGCAGTCGATCCTTCGCCGGCCCCTCGGCCAACGCCAGCGCGTGATGGCGCATCGCCGCCAGAAAGAGCGCTGTTCGGGCTTTGTGGCTGGGCACATGGGTCGCCTCTTCGGCGACCTCGAACATAGCGACGAGATCGTGTTCCGGATCGAAGTCGAGCCGATCGAGGGTCAGGGGATCCAGCTGATCCCCGAGCACCAGGATCAGCCGACGGAGTCCGTCGGGGATCTCGGGATCGGAGATTGAGAACGTCTCATGCACGGCCCTTCCCTTTGAGTCCGGCAAGGCCGCCATCGATCTTCCAGACTTCGCCCGAGACCCAGGAGCTGTCTGGCCCGAGGAGCCACGCGATCAACGAGGCAACCTCCTCCGCCCGCCCGACGCGACCGATGGGATGCAGGTCGAGCGACGCCGCGAGCGCCATCTCGTTGCCAGTGATTCGACTCGTCATCGGTGTGTCGACGAGGCCAGGCGCCACGGCATTGACGCGAAGCCCCCGGCTCGCATAAGTCGCAGCTGCAGAGCGGGTCAGGCCCGCGACCCCGGCCTTGGCGGCGGCGATCGCCTCGTGGCTCGGCAGGCCGACCTGCGCCGCGGCCGAGCTCATGAGCACCACCGAGCCACCTCGGCGCATTGTCTTGGCGGCAGCGCGGACCGTGGCGAACGCGGTCACGAGGTTGGTCGCGACGACGTCGTCGAAGTCGTTGCGGCGGGTTGCGTGGGCCGGCTTCAGGAAGAGAGAGCCGGCCAGGTTGGCGACGCCGCTGAGGTTCCACGGCAGCTCGGCGGCCTCCCCCAGAAAGTCGACGACCTGATCGAAGTCGCGCGCGTCGACTTCGATCGGGACTCCCGCGACTTCATCGGCTAGCACCTCAAGTTTCTCAAGGTCCCGGCCTCCGAGCAGAAGCTTGGCCCCGCGAGCCGCTAGATGCCGGCACAGAGCGGAGCCGATGCCGCCGGTGGCGCCGACGATGGCAAAGAGAGGAGGGGTCGATGCGGAGTCCGGCGGAGAAGCGTGGTCGGCCATGGGAACCTCGTAGACATCGTCAAAGGGCAGGTTTCCTCGAGCGCTTCGCCCGTCCTGGCCCATCGGATGCCATCGGTCGAGTCGGCGGCGGTCCCGTGTTGACTGCGCCTCGGCGCCGCGTCAAGATTCTCCAGGTGCGTCGAATTGCTTGTGTGTCGGAGGCAGAACGCGTCCGACACCTCCCCTCGCCGCGTGTGATCGAAGCGCGCGGCATCCCGTGAAGGAGAAGGTATGAGCGCAGAGCCCACGATCAGCGGCGCCCCGCTGGTTCAATATGTCGCGGTCGTCTACAACCCGCTGCCACCGCATGATCCCGGTCATGAGAATGATCCGGCGGCCTACGTCAGCGTCGCCCCAGACACCGTGCGAGTCAGCAGCACGCGCAAAGATCATGTCTGCTGGCAGCTGCTCAGCCCGGACGCGGGCGCAAGAATCGAAGCGATCGATTTCGGCGCGGGGGCACCGCTTCAGTGCACGCCGCGTCCCGATGACGGGCGGGTTGTTGATGGCAAGGACCTTGCCGTCAAGTCAGGCACTTACAAGTATGACGTCTTGCTCGTCACGGGGGACGGGAAGAAGATCAAGCTCGATCCGGCCTTGGTCGTCGATATCAAACCCTGAGCACGGCTCTGCGCAGGGCCTCAGGTGGGAGGTTCGACGATCGGTGCTTTGAATTCGAGCTCCGACGGACCTTCTCGGACGGAGGAGAACCAAGGCAGCTCGAACCACTCCTCGCCGAACCCCAGCTCGGTTGCTCGCTCCATCGTCGAGCGAGCGGCCGTGTTGTCCCCTAGCAGGGCATGGGCGACTGAGATCCCGTAGAGCACTCCAGGATCTTCGCGTGGGAGCTCGGAAAGCGTACGAATCGTCCGCTGCGTCGCCTCTCGGTCCCCGAGAAAAGCGGTCACCTGCACCCGCATCATCAACATCTCCACCTTCGGTGGCTGCGCGTCAATCACCTCGAGCGCTTCCTCGAAGAACCTTCGAGCCAGGGCGGGGCGGTCGGTGAAGGCTGCAGCTTCGGCGAGCCCGAAGACGATATACGGGTGTCGGGGATATCTCTCCCTCGCCGAAAGAAGCAGCTCGTAGGCGCTTTCGTGGTTTCCTTGAAGAACTAAGGTCGCAGCCTGGTTGTTGAGGGTTCCGGGACCCGGTGCCTCACGGTTGAGCCGCTTGTAGAGCTCATCGGCTGCGTCCAGATTTCCGCTCCCGAGCTCGATCTCTGCGAGTCGCGAAAGCGCGATCTCGTTCTCCGGATCTCGCTCGAGGATCTCTTGCACCAGCTCGCGAGCTCGCTCGTACTCTTGAAGACGAACGTAGTACCCGGCGAGCTCGATCCGAGTTTCGCCTCGTGGATCGAGGCGAACCACCTGTTCGAGCAGTCGAGCAGCCTCCTCGAAGTCTTCTTTGTCTCTGGCCGCCCAGACCTGTGCCTCGAGTCGTTCGGTCTCGCTGAAGTGACTCCTCTCCAGAACCTGGAGAGCTGCAGCGGCTCGTTCCGGAGCGCCGAAGAACGGCATCATCATGACCTGCGCTTCGAGGAGATCGGGCTCGTTTGGTGACAGCGCGGCAGCGCGTTCCAGAGCCTCCAGCCCCTCCTCGGCGAAACGCGAGTCTTTCGTTCGGTTCACCAAGTGTGCGAAGAATTGAGCTTCCAGCAGGTGCACGTCGAACCAGTCTGGATACGTCTCTCTGAGCGACGCGAGCTGGTTGCGTGTCGACTCTTCCGGGAGCGGTGCCGTGGTCCGGTTTAGGGTGTAGTGAAGCTGGAGGTACTGCTCCCAATCGCTCTTCGTGATGTCTTCGAGCGGGTAGTCGACGCTGCTTTCGACGCCAGGGTAGAGCGCCGACACCATACTCGTCAGCTTAAGAGACTGGAGATAACGATCGTCGTCTGGCGCAGGCTCAATCTCAGACTGCGCGATCTTCTCTCCGGACGCCACCAGGATTCTCTCGAGCGCCAGGTCCCATCGTCCGGCGCGACGCTGGGCGTCGAGGACGATGACTTCCTCCGCTTCAGCGAGCTTCGCGTAGTCGAGCAGACGGGTTCGGGCGTCGACTGGGATCTCGGAGTGGACGAGCTCGATTCCTTCCAGCGATCCCAATGTGCGTTCGATGGCTGTTTCGAAGGTCGCTTGATCGAAGTCGCCGATCTCGACATCGGAATCGATTCGCGGCGGGAACACCACGACCCTTGTCGTGTCCCCGAGCGGGACGCGCGAGACGCCGAATCCGAGAAAGAACAGCAGGACGGCGGCGACGGCGAGGGTCGATGGGGCTCGCCACCACGGCCGCTCATCCCCGCGCAGCTCGCGCGCGAGGGCACCCGCTGACTCGTGACGATTCTTCGGCGAGCGGTCCAGCGTTCGCAAAAGTGCCGAGCGCCACTTCGGATCGAGGTCCGGGCAGTGGACGACCGGGTCGGTCGGTTCGGTGTCGAGCCGACGCAGCGCCCGCGCCAGCGCCGTCTTTCCCTCGAAGGGCAGCTCGCCGGTGACCATCTGGTACATCACCGCGCCCAGGGCGTAAAGATCGGTCTTGGGTGTCGTCTCTTCGCCTTCGAGCTGTTCCGGCGCCAGGTAGGCGAGCGTCCCGATGAGCTGGCCTGGGTTGGTCAGGGCCGAACTCTCGCGTCCGGCCGCCTCCTCCACCATCTCACTGTCGATCGGCTTCGACAGGCCGAAGTCGGTGATCACTGCGCGCGGCCCGCTCGGTCCGTCGCACAGCATCACGTTCGACGGCTTGAAGTCGCGATGGATGACGCCGGCGTCGTGCGCGGCCGCCAGGCCGTCACAGATTTGCTCGACGATCGGCAGCGCCTCCTCAGTGGGCAGCCGCCCGACCCTGCCGAGGTGCCTGCTCAAGGTCTCGCCGTGCAGCAGCTCCATCGTAAGGAACCGCACGCAGTCCTCGTCCTCGGGCTGCCCGTGAAGCCCGATGTCGTAGATTCGACAGACGTTCGGATGCGTGACCCGGCGCGCCAGGTTGATCTCGCGGCGAAAGCGGTCGAGGGTCTCGCGGTGGGGGGCCAGGTGCGGACGGACCGCCTTCAGCGCCACGCGCTGGTGCAGATGCTCGTCTTCGGCCTCGTAGACCTCACCCATGCCGCCGCTGGCGATAAATCGCTCGATTCGCCAGCGACCGGCCAGCCGCTCACCGCGGCTGAACAACGGAGCATCGTGCGCGGGTGGTGACGGGTCGAGGTCGACCCGGGTCGGCGCGTCGTCGAGCGACTCGCCGGGAACCGAAGAAAGACGATCGTTCATCTCAGGGCCGGCGCCGGACGCGACGGTCGAGAATTCGAGCGGCGGAAGAATGGACAGGACGCAGGCTAGCACACGGCCTCGAGCGGGCCCGACGTCGGCAAAGAGGGTCGGCGCGCCTTGTCGCGGGCGTCGCCTCGTCATCGTTTCGCCGCATCGCGGCGGCAGCCTTTCGAACGCGGCGCGCCGGTGTGTCGCCATGCGCCGCGTCAATCAGGGAGAGCTCGATGGAAAAACTTCGCATCCGCGGCGCCGCGACGCTGCGCGGAACGATTCGCGCCAGCGGCGCCAAGAATGCAAGCCTGCCGCTGCTCGCGGCGACACTGCTCACCGACGAGCCCGTCGTCCTGCATCATCTGCCGGACGTCCGCGACATCCGGACGATGAGTCGGCTTCTCGAGCACCTCGGCGTCGAGATCGAAGTTCTGGAGCGGGGCGATCGGGGCGTCAGCCTGCGGCTGCAGGCCGGCGCCAACGGCCAGCCGACCGAAGACGCTCCCTACGACCTCGTCAAGACCATGCGCGCGAGCGTCTTGGTGCTTGGTCCCCGCATGGCGCGCCATGGTCGGGCGCGCGTCTCGCTGCCCGGTGGCTGTGCGATCGGCGTTCGGCCGGTCGATCAACATCTGGCGGGCCTCGAGGCGCTCGGCGCGACCGTCGATCTGGAGCACGGCTATGTGGAAGCGACCTGCGCGGGTTTGCCCGATGATCGTGTGCGCGGCGCGCGCTTCCGTTTCGCCATGCCGACGGTTGGAGGCACCGAGAATGTGATGATGGCGGCGACGCTGGCGCGGGGCTCGACCGTGCTCGAGAATTGCGCGCGCGAGCCAGAGATCGTCGATCTTGCCGAGCTGCTCACCGCGATGGGCGCGTGCATCGCAGGCGCCGGCACGTCGACGATCGAGATCGAAGGCGTCGATCGTCTGCACGGTGCCGAACACGAGGTCATGCCGGACCGCATCGAGGCTGGGACCTACCTGATCGGCAGCGCCATGACCGGCGGCGACGTCACGGTCGAGGGTACGCGGCCTGCAGACCTCCTGCCTCTCCTCGACAAGCTCGAAGAAGCGGGCTGCTCGGTCGAACGGGCCGAGGCCGCGGTGCGCGTGCGGGCCAACGGCAGCTTGCGCCCGTGCGCGGTCGTGACCGAGCCGCATCCCGGATTCCCGACCGACCTCCAGGCGCAGTTCCTCGCCCTCATGACGCGGGCCGAAGGCACCTCGGCGATCACCGAAACCGTCTTCGAGAATCGGTTCCAGCACGTGCCGGAACTCTCGAGAATGGGGGCGAGTATCCGCGTCGAGCGCAAGACCACGGCGCTCGTTCAGGGTCCGTCCTCGTTGTCCGGCGCCAGCGTGATGGCGACAGATTTGCGCGCCTCGGCCAGTCTCGTGCTGGCCGGGCTGGCAGCCGAGGGTGAGACGATCGTCGACCGCATTTATCATCTCGATCGCGGCTACTCTGGGCTCGAGCGCAAGCTGGCGACGCTCGGTGCCGACGTCGAGCGCTTCGACACTCCCTATCCTTGATCTGCTCAAGCGCCCTCTGTCGCTCCACGCTCCGTCTCTTCGCGCTGGCGTTGGCCCTCGCCGCGCTCGGATCCGTGGGCGCTCACGGTGCACCTCCGAGCGCGAGCGATCCCCAGGAGCTCCAGAAGCGCCTCATCGAGCTGCAGCTCGAGCGGCATCACGAGGAGGCGCTCGAGCTGGCCGACGCGTTGATCGACGCGCTGCCGCCGGCGGAGCGGGCTCTGCCGTTCTACCTGCGGGGACGCCTGCTCGACATCCTCGGCCGCGCGGACGCGGCGCGCGAGGCCTACGTCGAAAGTCTCGGCGTTCCGTCGCCGATCGCGCCGTGGAGTCGCCTGCGCCTGGCGCTCGAACAGGAGGAACACGAGCGCTTCGACGCGGCGGCCGTGCTGGCCGCAGACGCCATTGCCGAGCGACCGTCTCGACGGGTGTTGGCACCCGCCGCTCGCCTGCTCGAGCGAGCGGTGGCGGCCGGCGCCGGCTGTGACTCTCTCGATCGGCTTGGCCGTGGGGCGCTGCATCGGCACGATGCCCGGCGCCTGCAGCTCGCGCGTGCAACGTGCGCCGAACGAGCGAAGGAGACGCGACGAAGCCGCGATCTCCTCATGGACCTTTTGCGCGACGACGCCTCAGACGACGCGGCCTGGATCGCCGCACAGCGGCTCGAACCGACCCTCGATCTGGTCGGTGACGATGCAGAGAGTCTGATCCGCGTCGGCATGGCGCATCATCACCATCGTGAGTTCGAGTCCGCCCTCCGCTACCTGGAGACCGGGCTCACCGAGGGCAGATCGCGGCGAGGCCTTGTCGCGAACGAGATCTGGAGCGCTCGCTATGCGGTCGCCCGCAGCCGCTTCTGGCTTGGCACTACGAGCCGGCGGCGGCTGCCTTTGCGACGCTGGCGGAAGGGGCCGATTCGACCGAGCGCCGCGCGGACGCCCTTTACCAGCGGGCGCGGAGCATCGAGCTGCGGGGAGCCGAAGCCTTCGAAGAGGCGGAGCGAGCGTTTGCCGCCGTCCCTCGCTCGGCCCCGGCACGCGCCTGGACGTCGGCGGCGCGCTTCTCTCGCCTGCGGCTTTTGTGGCTGCTTGGGAAGGAGCGGGAGGCGCTGGTCGAGGCCGACGCGCTGCGCCGGACCGGACGGAGCCGAGAGATCGCGCGCGCCTATCTCTTTCTCGCCGCGTCGGACCTGGCGCAAGGGCGTGCCGACCGTGCCGGCGGCTGGCTGGATCGCGCCGCCGCACCGCGTCAGCTCGAGGCGATCGAGATCGCCTTCTGGCGAGCGCGACTGGCCGAGGCGGCCGAGCGTTGGGACGAGGCAGCCGAGGGCTATCTCGCCGTCCGCCGGCTCGACGTCTACCACCCGTATGCCGTTACCGCGGAACGCCGGGTGGCGGGCAGCCAGCAGCTCGGTGCCGCATCTGAGGCGCTGTTGCCTCAGCGCCTGGCGGCGGGCGAGGTCGATGCTCTCTTCGATGCCTGGCTCTTGCTCCCCGAGGGAGAGGCCCGCGACCGCGTCACCGCGGATCTCCGGCAGGGGTGGCGTGCCGATGCGCGCGCCCGAGCGTTTGTCGATCTCGCGCCCGAGCCGGTCACCGACTGGCCGCTGTGGCGCGCGGCAGGAGGCGATCCGCGCGACCGGCTGCTCGCGTTCGGACTTTTCGCCGAAGCGAGCGGCCGCGTGCAGACGCAGTTTCCTTTGCGCGTTCCTCGCCTGGCGGTCGCCGGCAGCGCCATGCTGGCGCGCGCCGGCGCCACGCATCGCTCTCTCTACGTCGCCGAGGTGCTCAAGAAGCGCGTGCCGAAGCGTCTCCCCGAGCCTTTCTGGGCGCCGGTCTACAGACGCCTGCTTTATCCGCTGCGCTACGGCTACCTGATGTTTCGCGAAAGCGCGAAGCATGACGTCGATCCGTTCCTCCTCGCCGGCGTCATCCGCGAAGAGAGTCGATACGACGCCGACGCTTTCTCGGGAGCCGCCGCCCGCGGTCTAGCGCAATTCATCCTGCCCACCGCGCGGCGGGTCGCTTTGGACCACGACATCGATCTCGTCGAGGCTCAGGACCTGCATCGCCCCGAGATCTCCGTCGCGCTCGGTGCGGCATACCTCGGCGACCTAGCCGAGGAGTTCGATGGCCGGGCGGAGCGGATCCTCGCCGCCTACAACGCTGGTGAGCCTCAGTCTCGGCTGTGGGCTCGGTATTGCTTCACGGACGCTCCTGAGGAGTTCATCGCCAAGGTCCATTTCGGCCAAACGCGTGGCTATGTGCGCAAGGTGTTGGCCAGTGCGGCCCACTACCGCGATCTCTATGCCCAGCCGGCCAGAGCGAAGCCATCATCCGAGGAGGTCACGACCGCGAATTCCGAGTGATGCCTCGAGACTTTGCCCGATGAGTTTCTCGCCCGCCCGCTCCAGGTCTCCCGCTGCCTCCGAGCCGGAGGTGGTCGTGATCGGCGCCGGATTCGGTGGCCTTGCGGCCGGTCTGCGCCTGGCCGAGGCCGGTGTTCGGGTCGCCGTGTGCGAGACGCTGAAGTACCCGGGCGGCTGCGCCAGCACCTTCGAGCACCGGGGATATCAATTCGAGGCGGGCGCGACGCTCTTCTCCGGGTTCGGTGAGGGGCAGCTCTTCCGTCAATGGATCGATCGGCACGGTCTCGAGGTCGAGATCGACTGGCTCGATCCGGTCGTCTCGCTGCGGACCCCCGAGTTCGTTCTCGACATCCCGCCCGACCGGGCCGCCTTTCGGCGCAATCTGCTGGCGCTTCCCGGCGCTCCCGGCGAGCGACTCGACGCGTTTCTCGCGTTCCAAACGCGCGTCGCCGATCGCCTCTGGCAGGTTCTGGACGATCCTGATCTTCTGCCGCCGTTCCGACCGCGCGCGTTGCTGCACCACGCGCGCCGACTGCCGCTCGACGTCGGGCTGGCGCGCTGGATCGGTCGCCCGCTCTCGGCCCTCGTCGATCACTTCGGCTTGAGCGGCTGGCCGCCGCTGCGCGTCTACCTCGACGCACTGTGTCAAATCACCGTGCAGTGTCCATCAAGCGAAGCCGAGGCGCTGTTCGCCCTCGGCACGATGGACTATTACTTTCGCGGCACCGGTCACGTGCGAGGCGGCATCGGTCGTTTGGCCTGGGCCTTGGCGGGTGCGATCGAGGCGCAGGGTGGATCGGTGCGCTTCCTTCATCGCGTGCGTGCGGTCCACCGCGCCGGGAATCGATTCGAGGTGGTCACCCGGCGCGGCGTCTTGCGGCCGCGCGCGGTGGTGGCGAATCTGCTGCCGCAGGCGCTCGAAGCGATGATTGACGAGGACCTCGGCCTCGCTCGTCGGCGAGCGCAGGTCGAAGATGGCTGGGGTGCCGCCATGCTCTATCGCGTCGTGCCGGAGCCACCGGGCGACCCGTCGGCGCATCACCTGGAGCTCGTTCAGGATCCCGGGCGGCCCTTTCTTGAAGGGAACCACCTGTTCTGCTCGCTGTCCGGCGCGCGCGATGAGGGCCGCGCGCCGGTCGGGCACCGCACCTTGACCGTGTCAACCCACGTGCCGATGCGCCGGCTCCTGGCGAAGTCGAAGGACGAGCGCGCGCTCTATGTCGCCGAGATCCAGGCCACCATGCGCCGTGGTGTCCAGCGGTTCGCACCGCAGTGGAGCGAGCAAGCCGCCGACTTCGCCACGACCGCTTCGCCTCGCACCTTCCAACGCTTCGTCGGCCGTCCAGAGGGCTTCGTTGGCGGCGTGCCGCGCCGCGCCGGCCTGCGCCACTATCTCGACGTCTGGCCTGCCGAGCCGCGGCCCGGCTTGGTCCTCGTTGGTGACTCTGTCTTCCCGGGTCAGAGCACCCTCGCCGTCGCTCTGGGCGGCATCAAAGCCGCCGAGCGCGTCCTGCGTCGACTGTAGAGAGCCCGCCGAGCCTGCGCCAGCCGGGCCGCGCGGCGCGCGGCGATCCGGCCTCAATCGACCGGCAGCGCATGATGGGCGAAGGCTCGGCCGCCCTCGCCGTAGTCGCTGGCGACGTGGCCCTGGCCTTCGAGGAGCCAGCGGGTGGTGGTGAGGCCGTCGGCCCCGACCGGGCCGCGGGCGTGGATGCGGCCGGTGGCGATGCCGACTTCGGCGCCGAGGCCGTAGCGGTAGCCGTCGGCAAAGCGGGTCGAGGCGTTCCAGAAGACCGATGCGGAGTCGACGCGGCGCAGAAACGCCTCGCCGACGTCCGGGTTGTTGGTGCAGATGGCATCGGTGTGCGCCGAGCCGTGTCGATGCACCTGCTCGATGGCGTCATCAAGGTCGTCGATTGTGCGGACGGCGAGGATGAGGTCGCCGTACTCGGTGCTGCCGTCAGTCTCGGTCGCCACGTCAGCCCAGGGAACGACGGCTCGGGCCGAGGCATCGGCGCGCAGCGTGACGCCAGCGGCGCGGAGGGCCTCGGCGACCACCGAGAAGCGCGGCAGGAAGTCGCGGTGCACGAGGAGGGTCTCGGTGGCATTGCAGGCGGCCGGGTAGTCGGTCTTGCCGTCAACCGCCAGCCGGGCAGCCATCTCCGGATCTGCGGCGGCATCGAGCACCAGATGGCAGACGCCCTCGGCGTGACCGAGCACCGGGATGCGAGTGGCGTTCTGGATCGAGCGCACGAGCGCACCCGAGCCGCGCGGGATGACGAGATCGATGTCGTGATCGCAGGCGAGGAGCCCGGCGACTGCCTCTCGGCCTTCGATGCCGACCACCGCATCGGCCGGCTGAGCTTCGTCCACGAGCGCGTCGCGGAGGCAGCCGACCAAGGCGCGATTTGAAGCGGAGGCTTCGGAGCCACCTTTGAGGATGACGCCGTTGCCCGTGGCGAGTGATAGGGAGCCGATCTGGACCACCGCGTCCGGTCGGCTCTCGAAGACGATCAGCAGCACGCCCAGCGGACTCGTCACCTGCCGCAGGACGAGGCCGCCGTCGAGCTCGGTCCGGCGGAGCACGCGGCCGATCGGATCGTCGGCCTCGGCGAGCTGCGCGACGCCGTCGCGCAAGGTCGCCAGCTTGCCCGCGGAAAGGGCCAGCCGACGGCGCAGCGGCGTCGCCAAATCGTCGGCCTCGGCGCGCTCGAGATCGAATTGATTCGCCGCGAGGATCTCGTCCTCACGCTCACCGAGCAGGTCGCCGAGGCGACCAAGAACCGCTCGCCGGATCGGCGTGGGCGTGGCGCCATAGGCGCGCTGAGCGCGGCGGACCGCACGGGCCGTGGAGGCTGGATCGAAGGACGACGGATCGCCCGGGGTGGTGTCGGTCGGAGCGGTTGCGGTCGAGGTCGTCGCGGGGTTCATGCAGATCTCCGGTCGGGGTCGGTGGATCGAAAGCTCAGCGTTCCAGAAAGACGTCGTCGCGGCGCAGAAGGCAGTTGTGCTCGCCGTCGGGCGCAAGACCGCGGCACCAGGCCCGCACCGTGGCGGCGTCGAAGCCGAGCCGGCCGCGGCCAATCACCGCGCCGCTCGGGTCGCGCAGCTCCACGACGTCGCCGGCTGCGAAGCTCCCCTCGACGGCCGTCACGCCGACCGGCAGCAGCGAGGCGCCGCGCTCGCGCAGCGCCCGCACCGCGCCGGCGTCGAGTAAGAGAGTTCCGCGGGCCGCCGCGGCCCAGGCGATCCAGCGCCGGCGCGCGCGCGGGGCGGTCGATGCCGGCAGCCAGGTGCCGGCGTCGGCGCCGGCCGTGACCAGATCGAGGTCGTCCGCATGGGCCACCACCGCCTGCGCGCCGGCGCGCGCCGCCAGTCGAGCTGCCTCGACTTTCGAGCGCATGCCGCCGCGTCCGAGGGCCGAGCCCGGCGTGGCATCGAGTCGGTCGAGCAGCTCCGCGACGTTCTCGAGCGTCGGCAGGCGTCGAGCGTCGGGCGCCTGCCGTGGGTCGGCGTCGAGAACGCCGTCGACGTCGGTGAGCAGCACCAGGAGGTCGGCCTCCAGCTCCGCCGCCAGGAGTGCGGCGAGTCGGTCGTTGTCGGTGAAGACGGCGCGGCGCGTGGTCATAGACGAGAGCGCGCCATGCGCTACGACGTCGTTCTCGTTGACCAGCGGCACGGCGCCGAGGTCGAAGAGCCGGGCGAAGGTCTCGCGCAGCTCCAAGCAGCGGCGCCGATGATCGAAGTCCTCCTCGGTCAAGAGAACCTGTGCGCACACCAGGCTGTGGCGACTGAGCGCCTGCTCCCAGGCGCCGACGAGGCGCCCTTGCCCCGCGGCGGCGCAGGCGTGGAGAACGGGCGGAGCGTCAGAGTCGAGCGGCACGCCGAGCAGCTTGCGCCCAAGGCCGACCGCTCCTGAGCTGACCACCAGCACCTCGCGCCCTGCATCGCGCAGGTCGGCGAGCGCCGTCACCAGGCCGCCGAGCCGATCCAGCCGGAGCTCGCCCTGCGCGTCCGCCAGCGCTCGGGTGCCGATTTTGACCACGACGCGTTGGGCCGCCTCGATTTCGGGACGGACGGGCGGTCGCGCCGGGCGGAGAGCGGAAGGTCGCATGGTCGGTCGGGCGTCGTTCGTCGAACGGGCGGTGGCGGTCGTGGTTTGAATCGGCATCGTTTCGTCCCAACATGACAAAAGCCCCCGAGAACTCTCGGGGGCTTCGTTCGAACACCGGCAAGATCTGGGCGGTTCGGTGTCGTCAGTCGGCTCCCCGCGGATGAGGACGGCGTCGCGGCTGCGGGCGACGAGCACGGCACGGCTCGGCTTTCGGCGAGCGCGTGAGCGCGGCCGAGAACGTGCAGAGCATTGCAGCGCATCCAGCAACGGCAAGGAGGATCGACAACATCAGGAGATCAGGCTAGAGATCGAAGCTTGATCTGTCAAGGGTGCAGCGGCGTTGATCCAGGAGCTGTTTCACGGGTGGTGCTGCTGTTTCAAGGGTTCTGCTTCACTGGCGCCGCGGCGATCTCGACCCGGCAGTGAAACCGCCCGGCTCAGACGAGCTGTTGCGGACCGGCATGCTTGATCTTTGAGCGCGCCTCCGCCGTTAAGATCCGCGGCATGCGCTTTCTCGCCAGCCTGAAGTCCCCGTTCTCCCGTCTCGCCGTCGCCGCGATCGCTCTGACGCTGACCGCCGGCTGCGAGGTGGGCTCGCCACCTCCCGCCGATGGGTCGACATCGGTCGCCGAGATCCAGGGCGCCGGTCACCGCTCGCCGCTCGAAGGGCAAGAAATCGAAGTCGCGGGCGTGGTCACCGGCCATCTCCCGGCGGCCGGCGGGCGCGATGGCGGCGTCTGGATCGAGTCGCCGACCCCAGATGACAACCTCGCGACGTCAGAAGGCCTGTTCCTGCTCACCGACGAGCGGCCGGCGATCGGTCGCCTGGTGACGACCCGTGGGCAGGTGGTCGAAGTGGAGCGGCGCCGAGGCTCGACCGTCACCGCCCTTCAGGTGTCGGCGTCGGCAGGTGCCTCGGCCTTCGAGCTCGGCGGCGAGCTCGAGCTGCCTCCGCCACAGCGTCTCGGCGCCGGCGGTCGAGAGATCCCGGCGACCTCGGTCGACGCCGATCCGGGGAGCTTCGACCCGGCCAGTGACGCACGCGACCTCTACGAGAGCCTCGAGGGCATGCGTGTGGTGGTGAACGACCCGGTGTTGGTCGGGCCGACCAGTCGCCACGGCGACATCGCCGTGGTCGCTGACGGCGGACGCGGCGCGGGCGCGCGGAGCGCGCGCGATGGCGTGATGGTGAGCGAAGACGATCCGCAGCCCGAGCGCATGGTCGTTTCAAGCTGGCGCATGGGCCGGATGCCGGCGTTCGATGTCGGAACGCGATTCCCGGGGCCGATCGAGGGCATTCTCGACTTCGACTTTGGCGCCTACCGCATGCTGCCGACGGGCCTGCCAGATCCCGACCGCGCGTCGCGTCGCGTCGACGTCGCGGGCGAGAGCACCCGGCTCTTCGGCGATGAGACGGCGATGACCGTCGCCTCGTTCAACGTTCTGAACCTGCATCCCCGCTCTGGCTCCGACAAGATGCAGCGGCTGGCGCGCACCGTCGTCGACTCTCTCGGGGCGCCCGACATTGTCGGGCTGCAAGAGATTCAGGACGACTCAGGACCCGAGGACGATGGAACGACGACCTCCGCTCGCACCCTAGCCGCGCTGGCCGACGCCGTGGTGGAGGCCGGAGGGCCGCGCTATGAGGCGCTCTGGCTGGATCCGGTCGACGGCGCCGATGGCGGCGCCCCAGGCGCCAACATCCGCAACGCGTTTCTTTACGATCCGGCCCGCGTCCAGCCGATCCGTCGCGGTTCAGGCGGTCGTGCGAACGACCGGTCGCCGCGCATCGAGGGCCGGGGTGCCGCGGTCTCGATCTCTCCGCTGCCGGCGCGCCTGCTGGGTCCTGCGTTCGATCGCGAAGGACCGGGCGCGCACCGCAGCGCGACGCGCAAGCCGCTCATCGGCGGTTTCCGCTTCGCCGGCCGCGACGTCTACGTCATCGTCGTGCATCTCCGCTCGAAGCGGGCCGACGACGCGCTCTTCGGTGATGAGCAGCCGCCTCAGCGCCGTTCCGAGCCGCAGCGGATCGAGCAGGCGCGGGCGGTCCATAGTCTCGTGGCGCGCTGGCTGGATGCCGCCCCCGACCTGCCGGTGATCGTGCTCGGCGACTTCAACGAGGTTCCAGGGCGCGCGCCGCTGCAAGAGCTGGAGGAGGGCGGAGTGTTGACGAACCTGATGGATCGCCTGCCCGCCGACGAACGCTACAGCTTCAATTTCCAGGGCGTGTCGCAGCTTCTCGATCATGTGTTCGTGTCGCCGGCGCTGGCGGCCGACGGCGTGGCGGCGATCGACGCCGTGCACGTGGCGTCCGATCGGGCCGCAGACGACCAGCCGAGCGATCACGATCCGCTGATCGCGCGTTTCGAGCTCGGGCGCTGAGGCGCGGCGCGAGGCGTTTCGACAGCGGGATAGGATCGGTGGCATGTCGCCTTCTTCCCGCCCCGACGCGCTCCGCCTCGCCTTTCACGGTGCCGCCCGCACCGTCACGGGCTCCAAGCATCTCCTCGACGCCCACGGCGCCCGCGTCCTACTCGACGCCGGTCTATTCCAGGGGAAGAAGGCGCTGCGCCAGCGCAATTGGGAAGATCCGCCGTTCGATCCGGCCTCGGTCGACGAGGTGGTGCTGTCGCACACCCATATCGACCATGTCGGCTTCTTGCCGCGGCTAGTTGCCCAGGGCCTGCGCGCTCCCGTGCATCTGACTGCCGCCGCGTCCGAGCTGGCCAAGCTGATGCTCCTCGACTCGGCGCGCCTGCAGGAAGAGGACGCGCGGCGGGCCAACCGAAAGGGCTATTCGAAGCACAAGCCGGCGGAGCCGCTCTACACGGTCGACGACGCCTGGAACGCTCTCGATCTTCGGCAGAGGGAGCAGTACGACCAATGGTTCGAGCTCGCCGGCGGTCGCCTGCGGGCTCGATTCCACGGCGCTGGCCACATCTTGGGCGCGGCCTTTGTCGAGCTCGAGATCCCGCGCGCTGGCGAGCCCCCGGTGCGCATCGTCTACAGCGGCGACGTCGGGCGCTACGGCGTGCCGCTGCATCGCGATCCTGAGCCGATGCCGGCGTGCGACGTGCTGATCGTCGAGTCGACCTACGGCGATCGCCTGCACACCACCGAGTCGGTCGTCGATCAGCTGCGCGAGCCGCTGCGCCGCTGCCTCGGCGATGGCGGGACGGTGCTGATCCCGGCCTTCGCAGTGGGTCGTTCGCAGCTTGTGGCGCTGGTCTTGCGCCGGCTGATGCAAGCCGGCGAGATCCCGAAGGTACCGATCCACATCGACAGCCCGATGGCCGTCGAGGCGACCGGGATCTACGGTCATTACCTCGATGCGGAGCATGTCGACGACGATGTCTTCGAGGACGGCCGCGCTGTCTTGTTCCCGTACAAGGTCAGTCTGCATGACTCGACTCGCGAGTCCAAGGCGCTCAATCGTCTCAAGGGTCCGCGCATCCTGGTTTCTGCGAGCGGCATGTTGACCGGCGGGCGCGTGCTGCATCATCTGGCGCGCCTGGCCCCGGATCCGAAGAATTTGGTTCTCCTCGCCGGCTACCAGCCGCCGGGAACGCGCGGCTGGCGCCTGATGCAGGGCGAGCGGACGGTGAAGGTCCATGGCCGCCCCGTCGAGATTCGCTGCCGCACGCTCCAGGTCCACGGCCTCTCTGGCCACGCCGACCGCAACGAGCTGCTGCGCTGGATCGGCTCCGCGCAGACGCCGCCGCGCCTGGTCTTCACCGTCCACGGCGAAGAGGAGCCGGCGCTCGCCCTGGCGGCCGAGATCGAGAAGCGGAGCGGAGCGCAGGTGCGGGTGCCGCACCTCGACGAGTCCTTCGATCTCGCGGCCCTGCTCGCCGAGGCGCCCGCGCGCGAGACCTTCGTGGTCGATCGTCAGCCGGCTTCGGCGCCGGTGCCACCGATCGTGCGCCAGCAGCCGCTGCCCGAGACGAGCCCGAAAGCGCCGGAGGACGATCCAGAGGCGGACGAGCGCATCCGCACGCTGGTGGCGCACCCGACCTATCGCCACCCGACCGAGGATCCGGACTTCTTGCGCCGTGAGGAGCTGCGGCCAGTCCGGCTGCAGCTCGAATACCTCAAGCCGCATCTCGAACAGCGCGATCGCGGGATCCAGGCGACGATCGCGATCTTCGGCGGCAGCCGCCTTGCCGAGCCGGCGGCGGCGCAGCGGCGGCTCGACGCGGCACAGACGGCGCTCGCGGCGGCGCCCGATGACGAGGCGCTCGCGCTCGAGGTCCGACGCTCCGAGCGGATTCTGGAGAAGAGCCGCTATTACGACGAAGCGCGCGCTCTCGGCCAGATCGTCGGTCGCGCCGGCGGCGGCCCCGACGATCCGAGGTTGGTCGTCGTCACCGGTGGCGGGCCGGGAGTTATGGAGGCCGGCAATCGCGGCGCGCACGATGTCGGGGCACCGTCAATCGGTCTCAACATCACGCTGCCGCATGAGCAATATCCGAATCCGTACATCACGCCGGATCTCGCTTTCCTCTTCCGCTATTTCGCGATTCGCAAGATGCATTTCTTGCTGCGCGCGCGAGCGCTGGTCGCGTTCCCGGGCGGCTACGGAACCCTCGACGAGCTGTTCGAGACGCTGTGCCTGATTCAGACCCGCAAGATCGAGCCGCTGCCGGTGGTGCTCGTGGGCGAGGACTTCTGGCGCGGCACCTTCGACGTCGATCATCTGATCGTCGAGGGGACGATCGATCCCGAAGATGCCGACCTCTTCTGGTACGCCGAGACGGGGCAAGAGGTCTGGGACGGGTTGGTGCGTTGGTACGCGGAGCGCGGTCTCTCGATCTTCGATCCGGTCGATCACGTCGACCAGGAAGAGCGGTGTCCGCCGGGTCCGCAGGCGCTCGAAACCTGACGCCGATCTGTGACGTTCAGAGCTGGAAAACGAAGATCAGCTCGACCCAGCTTTCCACCGCTCGTCCTTCGTCGTCCTTGGCCGGTGTCCACTGAGAGCGAAGCGCCGCATCCTGCGCCGCTTCGCTCAATCCCATGCGCAGGCGCTCGAAGAGCACGGTCTCTTTGGGCTCGCCGCGATCGTCGATCCGCAGCATCAGGCGCGCTTCGCCCTGGTAGCGCGCGTCGCGCGCCGCCTGGCTGTAGTCCGGCGTGTCGAGTCGCTGTGGCACCGGTGCCGTATAGCCCTCGGGCACGTCGCTCCAGGCGTCGCGCCGGATCGGCTCGGCGAAAACCGGCAGGCCGTCGTCCGGCGGATCGTCGCCGGGCGGCCATGGCTGCTCCGGCAGCGCCTCACCTCGCGCCTCGCGCTCGGCTCGCTTGCGCGCCCGCTCGGCGCGAGCTCGCCGTTCGTCATCGAGCACGACGCCTTCGCGCAGGAGGGCCAGCGCGCGTCCTCGGCTGATCGCAGAGACCTCCGGATGCGCCGCCTGCAGCTCGGCCAGCTCCGCCTCGCGATCGGTGGCCTCATACAGCCGCATGAGCTCGCGCACTGCCTGTTCGTGATCGCCTCCGGAAAGCTCGATGGCGCGCACGAGGTGCGGCTCGACCTCGGCGAAGGCCTTCTTCGATCGGCGGGCCCGCTCGGCTCGCAGCATGCCGAGCTGATAGCTGACCTCCGCAAGAGTCTGCGCTTCGCCGCTGCGCAGAAGCAGTTCTTCACCGAGCCGCCTGGCGTCGCGATCCTTGCCCAGGCGTCGATAGACGCCGACCAGTGCGGCCTCGGCCTCGAAACCGCAGGGTCCTCCTGCCACGGCGGCCGCCTCGAGTCGGTCGCGCGCGCCGCGCAGGTCGCCGCTCCAAGCGAGGTCGCGCCCGGCCTCGACCAGGCGGCACTCGGTGTCGGTGCCTTGCGTCGGCTCGGCGGCAAACGCCGGGGCGACGAACGACCAGGCGAAGCAGAGGACGATCCAGATCGTCCAGCGGGTCGCAGCTCGAGCGGCGCTCGGGCAGGTGAGGCGAAGCATCGTCAATATCCCCAGCTCGGCCACAGAGCTTCCGTCCCGGTGATTTTGCCGAGTCCCTCGGTGTACATGCGGACCGTTTCAATCAGTCCCGGCGTCAGCAGGTGCCGGCCGTCGAGATCCTCCCGAAAGAGATGCTTCCAGGTCTCGCGGGTGCCGAGGCGCATGCGGCGCCCACGCACCCGCATGCCCAGGCGTCGCAGCCGATGGAGCAGTGCGACGGTGCCGGCGGTGGTGAAGTAGCTGCCGCGCGGAAGGTCGGCGAGATGCGCTGAGAGCGCGTCAGCGGTGTCGAAGCGGGCCAGGTGATGAGGCAGTCGCCGGCCGACCTCGGTCGCCGTGCTGACCAACGCATGCGGCCGCAGGTCAAGGAAGCCGTTGTTGACGACCGTCCAGTCGCGCAGGGTCGGCCACGGCACGGCCCGCTCGTGAGCCCGTCGCCGCCAGAAGGCCTCGAGATCGTCGGCATGGGTGATGGCCAGGTCGAGCGGCGCCGCGTACGGGCCGAGAAGAACGCGATCGGCGCCGTCCGCCGTGCGGTAGAGGATCGGCGTGCCAAGCGAGGTGATGGCGCTGAGATGTCGCTCGACCGCTGTAGCGAGCGCGCCGAGAAAGCGATCGTGGGCGTTCGACTGGCCCGGCTCCACGCCGAGAAGGAGGGCGGCGCCGGCGGCGTCTCTGCAGGCGCAGAGGCGCGTGCAGCGGGTCGCGAGATCGACCGCGTCGAGCGCTTCGAGATCTTCGAAAGCCGGCGTTTTCGTGGTGCGCCAGAGGACGGCATCGACCGCTGTCGTGACGTCCGCCGGCGTCAGAGCATCATCGGCCGCGGCGCCGGCGTTCTCGGTCAGCCGGAGATCCGCAGGTTGAAGGCCGCCCCATCGTCGCGCCAGGTCGTCCAGGCGTAGCGTGAGCATCAAGAGCCCCAGCTCGTGCATGCGCGCCTGGTGAGTGGCCGAGCCGAGCGCCTGGAAAGCCTGGAGCGTCAGCGGGCCGTGGTGTGCTCGCACGAGCTGCGGGTAGCCGTCGAGCAGGCGCAGCGCGAAATAGGAGTTCTCGGTCTCGGAGTAATAACAAATGCGGCCGTCGAACCAATCGCGCCGCCGCTCCGGCCCGAAGACGGCGTGACGCACAAGCACCATCGCCAACTCCTCGGGAATCGCCACCTTCATCACGTGGTAGAGCGCAACGCAATTGCCGACGGAGAAGAGGCCGTTCTCGCCCGAGCGAACGGCGTGACCGACGATCAGCCGCTCGCCTTGGCCAAAATCGAGCCGCGCGCGCGCGGTCTTGGCTTCCGGCGCCGGGGCGGGTGCCTCCGAAGGCGTCTCAGCGAGCTCGATCGGCAACGGATCGGGAGCCGACCAAACGCCGGGTCCGGCATCGAGCGCGCCGTCGTCGACCTCACCGCTGGCGTCGACCGCCGGAGATCCCTGATCGAGCGGCAGATCGACGCAGCGATAGATGTGGATCTCGCCGCTCTCGAGATCCTCCGGCGGCACCACCCTCGCGCCCTCGCGGCCCTCCCGCAGGGAGCCGGCGGCCAGGCGTCTTGCCACGGCGCGGTCGAGCGGCAGCGTGGTCTCGCTCTCCACCGCGTCGATGCCGATGGCGGCGGCGGTCACCAGCACGTCGAAGCCATGATCCACGAAGAGCTGCGTCAGCTGGTCGGCGAAATACTTTTTGTCGACGAGTTTCTTGCCCAGCGCGCTGTGCGCGAAGCCGAGGCGGATCTCGGGGCTCCCGCCGTCGACCCGGTACATGCCGCCCACAGCGGTGGTGTGGGCCATGACCACGTGGCGGGCGTAGCGCTGCTGAATGGTCGCCAGGCCGCCGACGAAGGTCTGCAGGTATTGGGTTTTGATGCGCTGGCCGACAGCATGCGCCAGGCCGTCCGCGCGGATGAGGCCGTCGATGCGCTCGAGCGTGTAGGTAGCGACGCTCGGCAGCGGAATCGCCACGACGACGGCATGCAGCATGTGCGCGTCGAGCCGTTCGACGAAATCCCGGAACGGGCACGCCTGAGTGCCGAAATATGCGCCCAGCACCGTTTCGAGGTCGAATTGGTCGCCGAGTTCCGCACGTCGGGTGGCGACATGCTCCTCGACATCGGCAGGGATGCTCAACCGCAGCAGGTCGAAATCGATCTCGATGCGCCCGTCGAGCACCACGTGATGCCGATCGTTTGGATCACGCTCCAGGACGACGTCGTCGCCCAGGGCGAGGCCGAGGCGCTCGATGAAGGCGTCGATCTCGGGATCACCGAGGCCAGTGGCGTAGATCTGTCCGCGCAGCGGCCGAGCGAGCGACTTGGAGGCCAGGATCAGGCGACACAATTCGACGACCGACGCGCCGCCGACGGCACCCGTGCCGCCGAAGACGACGAAGCGGATCGGCTCGTCGTCTCCCCCCGGCAGCAGGCGATGGCCGAGGAGGTGATCGAGCGATTCGAACTCGTGGTAGACCGTGCGCATCTGGGCCGAGTTTAGTCGAAGGATCGAGCGGCTTCGCCGGCGTGCACGCAGGCGCCGTCGGCCGCTCCCACCTCGAGGATCGCGTGCGGGGGAAGCGACGGCAGGCGCCGTCCAAGCTCGTCGATGACCGGTGTCGGATCGCCCACGCAGAGCGTCAGGACCGCACCGCCGAAGCCGCCGCCGAGCAGGCGCGCGCCGACGGCGCCGGACGCCATCGAGGCGTCGGCCAGGCGGTCGAGCGCCGGGATCGAGACCTCAAAAAGATCGCGGGAGCTGGCGTGGGAAGCGATCATCAGGCTCCCCAGTTCTGCAAGATCGCCTCGGCGCAGAGCCTCGGCACCGT
>JBCBCF010000009.1:0-33018 GCA_038530905.1 Acidobacteriota bacterium | reverse complement strand
GCTCTTCTACGACATCCGCGTCTACGATGACGATGGCCCTGGAGGCGCGCCTGGCACTCTCCTCGGAGAGGTGCCGCTGTTCTTTGCGGACAACATCCCATTTGGTGTCGCGGGCTCGCTCTTTACGGCCGACATTTCGGCTCTCGGGCTCGTGGCGGATGGGCCCGTCTATATAGGCGCTAGCTGGTTTCCGGGGATCGACGAAGACATTTTCTTTTGCACGGACGAGAGCCCCTCAACGCCCTCTCGACCCGTCTATGCAGGTGTCGTGACGGGCCCAGGCGACCCACCGTCGGTCCTTCTGAACCAGAGCACCGACACCCGGGCCGCCTTCATTCGGGCAGCATTTGGCGCGCCGCCTGCTTGCCTCACGGACGGCGATACGCTCTGCCTCGGTGATCGGTTCAAGGTGGAGGTGACCTGGCGCGACTTCGCAGGAAACACCGGTCGTGGCCAGGCAGTCGCCCTCGATGGCCGCGAAGACAGCGGGCTGTTCTGGTTCTTCCGCGAGTCGAACCTTGAGCTGCTCGTCAAGGTGCTCAACGGCTGCGGCCTGACCCAGCATTACTGGGTCTTTGCCGCCGGCACGACCGACGTCGAGTTCGAGATCGTCGTGACGGACACTGAGCGAGGAGTGGAGAAGCGCTACACCAACCCGCTCGGCACGGCCGCTCCGGCGATCACCGATACGCTTGCTCTGGCGACCTGCCCGTAGATCTAGAGACCGGCCGTCGATTTTGACGGCCGGTCTGGTTATACTGACCCCAGCACTGCGCATCGTGCGCAAGAGATAGCAGCGCGTCGCGCGTCTGTCACCATGTGACGACGGGCTACGGGCGCGAGCATGTCGCCCGCGCCTCGAGAGCCCCTCACGAGGTATGGACATGCGACGCAGCCAGATTTTCACGACGGCCCTTCTCTTCCTCGCGCTCACCCTCGCCGGCACCGTCGGCGCAGCGGAGAGCGACGCCCCGGCCGACTCGCCGACCGTCCTTCAGACAGTCTGCGACATCGTTGGTCTCGGCGAGATCTGCGGCACTGCGGCGCAGGCTCAGCAGGCGCCGGGCGGAGGCGAAGGAGGCGGGCCCATGGTCGATCCGAACGGCTGAGATGACGTCGACTGCCACGGAGCTTGCTCTCGAAGGAGCCCGCCGCGTTGTCCGCGGAGAAGAGGCCCACGGGAGTAGGCTCCTGGCAGCAGCTGCGCGCGCAGCTGCCTCTCGCGACGAGAAGGCAGAGGTGCTTTCGCAGCTTGCCTACGCTGCTCTCGTCAGGGGAGACCTAGGCCGCGCACTAGACCTGGCAAGCAGCGCAGATCGCCTCTCGGAAAGTGGCGATCCAGCGGTCCGGGCGAGAGTGCAGGCCCGGGCAGCGCCAATTCTTCGCGATGCCGGGCAATGCCACCTTGCCTATAAGGGGCTGCTGAGCGCGCTGCCGCTTCTTGAAGAGCCCATGCTCACTGCGGCTCGCAGAAACTTGATCGTGGCGGCAATCGAGGCCGACGTTCCGCTGCCCGAACTCGATGCTATCGAAGAGGAATACGGCGGCAGGGGCGGGACCTGGCACTTGCCCTGGCTCCGCGCGCTGATCGCAGAGAAGCAGGGAGACCGGAACCGTGCGTCCCGGCTCTACGAGGAAGCCTCTGAGGAGTCATTCGCTGCTGGGGCTGCGCAGAGTGCCGTCGAGGCGGGGCTGCACGCGATTCGCGTGGGAGACCTCGAGCCGCGGAAGGCAGTCGAAATCCTGGCAGGTCTCTGGCCCGCAATCGGCTCGCTCCAATGTGCCTTGTTTCGGGGCCGGCTCGTCGCGGTGTATCGAGCGGCGCTTGCTCGCCAAAGCACCCGGCGCCTCGCAGTGGAGGCGCTGCGAGCCTCTAGGAAGCAGCTGAATTCTGCGACTGGCGCCACTCCTCAAGGCGCCTGAGCCGCTCTTCGAACTCCTCAAGGCGCCGGCTCTCGACCTCCGCCGCGTGCCGCTCAAGATTTGCTGCCTCCTCGCTCAGGAGGCTGTCGGCGACCACCTCTTCGGCAGTGCCTTCTGCGTTGTCGGCTGCCTGGGAGAGTAGCGCCCTTGCGAGATCTTGGAGATCGGCGCCGCACGCTTCGAGGTAAGTCTCGATCGTTCGCCTTGTCGGATTCGCGTCCGTTCGCTCATACCTGCTCGCCGCGGAGTGCGTCAAGCCGAGCCGCTTGGCGACATCGCGCTGGGTCAAGCCGCGCTGCTTCCTGATCGCTCTCAGCGCACTGGGAATTCCAGGCTGCATGCAACAAGACTAGCCCGCGTCTTGACAAGGCGCAACTGTTGCCGAACAGCAAATCTGCTGCGCAAAAGACTTGACAGAGCGCAAGTTGTATCCCTAGACTTGCTTTGTGGCAAGTCAAACCGGTCCTCGAGCTAAATCTCCTCTCTCGTCCAGGCGGACGAGTCTCGGCCTTACGCAGGCACAGGTAGCAGCAAGGTCAGGCCTTTCTCCTTCGATGATCTCTCGTATCGAGAAGGGCGACCGGCCGCGCGTTCTTGTAGACACCCTGCAGAAGATCGCAATCGGCTACCAGGTGAGTCTCGAGAAGGCGCAGGTTCTTCTTGAGGCGACCGTAAGAGCCGCCGTCGCCCGCGCGGAGAAGAAGTCATGACGACCTCTCCTTCTCCTGGGCCCGCCCTTCCTCCAGAAGTCGCCGCCGCAGCAGACGCCCTCTACGAGGCGATCTTCGAGCACGGTCCCGATCTCCAGATCAGTACGAGTGTGCTGTCAGGCGCTCTCGGGCGGATCTCCGACCGCATCGAGGCTGAGGCTGAGCATCGTGTCGGCGAAGGCTTCGAGGAGGTCGGCCGGCCGCTGGTCGCCTTGGCTGCACTTGAAGACCAATGCGACAGCTTCGAGGAGCTGGAGTTCCGCTTCACCGCGCTGGCCTTCCAGATCCAGATCATGGCAGGCCAGGCACCCGAGAAGCGGCTTGCCGGCCAGCGCCTGCTCGGATCGATGGCCCGAGCAATCGGAATGGCCGCGGGTGCTCAGGCCGAGGTTATCCCGGTCCAGGCTCCTACAGGGGAGCCGTCATGACCGAGCTGACCGCCGAGAGCCTCCACCCTCAGGCGCCGCCGGAGTTGCAGCGAAGCGTCGACCGCCTGGCCGATGCGATCGCTCGATCGGCCAACCCGATCGAGCGGCAAGAGGTCGCCCGTCGGGCCCTGCTCAGGATAGAGCTTTGGTCGCCTGGGGCTCGCCTGGAGTCATGGGCGGGCCCTTACTCATTTTCCGTCCAGGAGGCAGCAGACGAGGTCGCGCGGGAGCTGCGGGCTCTCGCCTCTCAGGAGCCCAGCTGATGGTCATCTCCTATGCCGAGTGGAGCAAGCGGCACCCGGCGTACGCCTGGCCCAGGCGGACCGAGGCCCAGCGCAGCACCGGAGACGACCGAGCGCCGATCGTGGGCCTTCGACACGCACTGCCGCCCGAGCTGGTCGCCGAGGGATTCCCCAGCCTCGGGATGATCGATGCGGCAGTCGTCGAGACCTGGATCCGCGGCGAGACCGGCTTGCCCGACGATGAGGCACTGGAGCTTTGGACGGTCGGGCAGGTCTCTCGCGCCGACGGCATCCTCAAGGGCACGATTCGCACCCGCTCCGTCGCCTCATGCTCACCGAGATGGGCGATCCGGTACGGAGGCCGCCTCTTCATCAATCGAATCGCCTTCGCGGCCGCACCAGCGGCCCGCGCGGCTGCCGAGGTGTTTGGCCCCGCCGACCGGATCGAGCGGCAGATGCGGCGCAGTCGTCGAGAGCTGCGCGAGCTGCGCGGACAGCTGGCGCATCTGCTCGACGGAGTGGACCAGGCGCTGGCTCGTCACGACGCTGCAGCCACGGCCCACGTCAAAGCAGCCAAGGCGATCGAGGCGAGCCGCTGATGCCTCGCATCGCGCACGAGATCTGGGGCCACTGCGCCTCTTGCGACTCACCAATCGCCGTCCCGATCGGCGGTGGCGACGATCCACCTCCCCGGATCTTCGCCGTCGACGAAGTCGGCCGGCCCCTCTGCTCGGCCTGCTGGTCGAGCTCTCCCGCTGCGGCCTTCGCGGCCACCTCCACCAGGTCGACGGCGTCCTCCTCTTCGCCGTCGGGAGTTCCATCGGTCCGCGCGCACCTGGTCGCGCGGGCTCTTTCCTCGGAGGTCGCATGCGAGTCCCCCACGACCTGAAGATGCGGACCTTGCTGCTGCTGATCGACAGTCGGTCGATCGATGAGCACCACGTCGACGATCTCGTCGCTCTCGACCTCGCCCTCGGCGGCTCGGAACTGGGCGCACTGCCGACGTCGGTCTACGACGCAGAGGAGCGCGAGCCCTGGCGGTGCAGCATCCTGCTCGGCGTCTCGGCGATCTGCGGGTGTGCCTTGATCGAGGAGAACTCGCCGACGCACCGCCGGCGCCACTACCTGGTCGGCACGTCGTCGGGCCGGGCGGCGTCTCTGGTGATCACGCATCGCGTCGAGCAGGAGGTGTGGGTGGAGCACCAGCGAGGAGGCAAGCCGCTCGAGCGGGGTGCTCGCCAGGTCCTGGAGCGAGCCTCTGAGGTCCGCGCAGCGCAAGAGCGCCATGCCCGCATGCTCTTCCAGCGCTACTACATCGCGGTCGGCCACGCGCACCGACTCCATCCGTCGATGGCGGTGCGCCAGCTGCCAGGCCTGCGGGAGGCGGCGTGACCCTAGCTCCTCTCGACGCGCCCGGCGTCCCGGTCCTCGAGCTCCGGCGCTTCATGACTGGTCCGATGGGGACCTTCGGCGAGATCACCCCAGCGGCTCAGGCCGCGGGCGCTCGCCGGTGGCGCCCCATGTACTCGATCGAGCTGCCTTGGCGAGAGAACCGCCGCTGGATCTCGTGCATCCCGGTCGGGACCTACCGCATCACGCTCTGGACTAGTCCCTCGAAGGGCCGGTGCATCAAGGTCCATGCGGTCCCTGGCCGGAAGCACATCCTGATCCACGCTGGCAACCGCGCTCGCGAAACCACGGGCTGCATCCTGCCCGGCAACCGTCTCGGGGCGATCGGCACCCACTGGGCTGTCCTCGCGAGCGGAAGTGACTCGAGCGGAAACGACGGCGCCTTCGATCGCCTCATGGACTGGATGCCGGATGCCGACGCCTTGCTCCGCATCTCGGTCTCGCCGATGCCGGCGATGACCCTCCCCGACGCTGACCCTCTGCCAGGAGACCTCGCATGACCGCAGCCGCAGCCGCACCCGCCCTCTCAGCCCTCAAGTCTCCGCTCGGCCAGGCGATCCTCGCTGCGACCGGCGACCACCAGCGCGCCGCGGAGATCGAGGACTGGCTTGTGAATTGCTCAAGCGAGCCGATGGATCTCTCAGGCTTGCCTCCGCTGGCCGATCTCGCGGAGCTGTGCGTCGACGGCTGCACCGGCCTCACGGCGCTGCCGGACCTTCCGGCGGTGGTCGAGCTGTACTACGGAGCTCCAGCTCCATGGCTGTCGACATCGAGACTGCCCAAGGGGGCCGCGCTTCGTCCCATTGTGGCGGACAGAGAGTACTGGTCGGAGCGCCTCGGGCTCGCCCTGGGCGGCTGCTACGAAGAGATCTTCGCTGAGATCGCTGACCAGAAGGACGCGATCCTCAAGCGGGCCGATCTCGAGCCCTGGGAGCTGGTGGCCATCAGGGAGTTCCGCGGATGACGCCGGTCAAGATCACGACCAAGCGTCGGCTCCGCGAGCATCTCATCTGCGCCGCGCAGGGCAGCCTGGGGCATGCAACTCTAAGTCTCGAGGAAGGTGAAGACCATCCGCTCGGGCTCTTCGAGTCGATGGGTCTTGAGGAGTGGTTTCGCTGGATCCGCGCCGTCCAGAAGCTGCTCGGCGACCAAGTCCATCAGCCCGCATTCGCCCTGTGGTCCCTTCACCGTTGGGAGACGCTGAGTGGCGCTGTCGACCTCCTATGGTCGATGAGGCGGACGGAGCGCTGATGTCGGCCCGCTCGCGCGCCTACGACGTGCTCGTCGCAACCGGCGTGTCCGGGGTGCTGGTGACGGGCATCGCTCTCGGCCTCGAGTACTACCAGCCGCGCGCGATCGACGTCGCCCCCGCTCAGGTCCGTCGCGCGCTCCTCATGGACCGGGCCGCGACGCGCGAGGTCCGCCATGAGGTCGAGATCGTGCACCAGCAGCTCGGCCGCCTCATCTCCCGCATCGAGCAGGGCGACCGCTCGTGCCTCATCAGAGATCGGCGCCAGGCCGACCAGCTCATCACGCTCGGCCTTGTGTCGGGCACTCTCAAGACCGACGACGTCCGGAGGCTCCGAGGCCTCCTCGACGTCGCCGCCCCTTACCCGACGGAGGCTCCAGATGCAGACTGAGCGATCCCACCCGTCCGCCCCGCCTGTGGACCCCGCCTGCTTCTCATCGTGGGACATCCGAGGAGCCTATGTCCGGGAGGTCGAGATCGTCGAGCCCGGGCGGGCCTACCTCTCGATCACCGCCAGCCCCGACGGCCCGACCGGGCCTGGGGTCGCGTGGAGGGTGCTGTGTCGCTACGACTCTGGCAGCGCGATCGAGGTGATCGTCAACGGGCTGCTGATCCGGGCCCTTCGGGCCGACCTCGGCGGGCCGCTTCAGGTCGCTCTCGGCGGATGTTTCCCGCACGAAGACAGCGCCGAGATGATTTTGCGCGTCACGTGGATCACGGTGCGTGCCGACACGGTCGGTGGGCAGCCGGCCTGCGCTGAGGACGACGACGGGTGATTCTCTTTGCGGATCCGCTGCCAGCCGCTGAGCTGCAGCCGCATCGCGGCGCCTGGCGACACCACGGCGGCAAGGCCCAACTCGCACAGAGATTGGTCGGAATGTTCCCGCCTCATCGGCAGTACAGAGAGCCCTACTGTGGCTCAGCCGCCGTGCTGCTTGCGAAACCGCGAGTGCCGAATGAGCTTCTCGTCGACCTCGACGATCTCGTCGTGAAGACTCTGCGCTGCATCCGTGACCGCACCGCGGAGCTGGCGAGGGTCTGTGCGCTGACACCGTTCGCGCGGGCGGAGAACGAGCTGCCGCTCGACGAGGACCTCGAAGAGCTTGAACTCGCTCGTCGCTTCCTCCTCCAGGCCTCTGCGGGCATCGGCTCCTACAGGAAGAAGAAAAATTCCTTCCGGCGGTGGCGGAGCAACGAAGGATCAGCTCCAGCCACGGTGTGGAGGGGTGTCCCTCAGCACATCCGGGCCGTCGGACAGCGTTTGTTGGGTGTCACGATCGAGTCGCGACCTGCTCTCGAGGTGATCGCCGCAACCGACGCCCGCGACGCGCTGTTCTACGTCGATCCTCCCTATCCGCATGCGACGCGAGGCCAAGGTGGCCGCGGTTTCTTCCCCAGCGACGGCTACCAGCACGAGATGACGGACGACGACCACGAAGAGCTCCTCGACCTCCTGCTGGCGCTCACCGGCCTGGCAATTGTTTCCAGCTACCCAAACGCCATCTACGCGGACCGCCTAGGCGGGGCCGGCTGGGCTCGATACGAGATGGCTGCCTACGCCGAACGGGCGGAAAGGCGCACCGAGGTGCTGTGGATCAACCCGGCGGCCCAGGCGGCGCAGATGCAAGGGAGTCTCTTCCAATGAGCGGCGGATACGCCACGATCGAGCGCGACTACCACGACAGCTGGGACCCAGCGGACTGGAAGGGGCAGGTCGTGCACCAGGCCCTCATCATCCTCGCTGGCCCAGACGGGATCGTGAGAAAGAGCGCCCGGGGAATCTCCCGAGCGGCCAAGCTGCCGCGCGATCTTGTCGACTGCGGCCTCGAGATCCTGCAGCGACCAGATCCTGAGTCGCGATGCCAAGAAGAAGACGGCCGCCGCGCCGTCCGGGTCGAGGCCGGCTGGCTCCTCGTCGGGACCCAGCAGCACCGGGGTCGGATCCAGGCGCAGAACCGGCGCTCTCAGGATGCCAGCCGGAAGCGGCGTCAGCGTGCCGAGGCGCGGGACCCGACCGCAGAGGGTGCTGAAGAAGAGGCGCGCCCGTCCGCGCCCGTCCACACGCGTCCACAGGCGTCCACACCTGTCCGCAGGCGTCCGCACGTGTCCGCACCCGTCCGCACGTGTCCGCAGGCGTCCGCACGTGTCCGCACCCGTCCGACACATGAACATGAACATGATCTGGATCCGGAACATGATCCTGATCCGGAATCCGGAGAAGAAGCTGGACGGCTGCTCGCGTTCGCTCGCAGCCGAGATCCGGCCGGCCGGCCGGCCGATCCGGACGACGACGAGCGGGAAGCGTCGGGCTGGGGCTACCGGGCGCTGATCGAGCGAGCTGCCGCGCGGGCCTGGTCGGCGCGAGGTCAGCCGGCTCGCGGCCTGTCGCCGCGAGAGGTCGAGCGGGTCGCGGTGTGGGAGGCCGCAGGGCTGCCGCCCCCGGCCGTCGCCGACGGCGTCGTCGCGGCGATCCAGCGCGGAGCCGACAGCCTGATGGCGCCGAGCGTCGATGAACTGGTTCAGTCGACCGCCCGGCTGGCTGTGCCCGAGCCCTGCCCGGATGCCGCCGAGCGACTGCGCGAGATCGCCGACATCGTCGACCATGTGGCGTCGCGGGAGGCAGTGGAGGCCCTCGTGCCGCTCGAGCTCGACGGCTCGCTGGTCGTGTGCTGGGCTCCGTCGGAGGCGGCTCGGTCCCGTGTGGTGCGAGCTCTCGAGGCGGCCGACATGGAGGGCGAGGTCTGGATCTCCACCGACGCGGAGTCGGAGGCACGGAGCGGCTGATGGCGCGACGCTCTCGAGGCCCTGAGGAGGAGCTGCAGCGAGCGGTGATCTCGTGGCTCAAGCTCCTGCGGCCGCCGTGGATCTACTACCACGTGCCCAATGGCGGGGGCCGGTCCAGGGCAGAGGCTGGTGCCCTCAGGGCTCAGGGCGTGCTCGCCGGAGTGCCGGATCTTCAGGTGGTCGGAGCGACGGGCCGGACCTACTACGTCGAGCTGAAGGCCGAGCGTGGCAGGCTCTCTCCAGCGCAGGACGCGTTCCGAGTGCGGTGCGCTCGGCTGGCCATTCCGTGGCGTCTCGCGCGGAGCCTCGACCAGGTCAAGGAGGCGCTCGAGACGTGGCAGCTCCTGGATGGTCGAGGACGTCCGCGGTGCGACGTCCCGCTCGACTGGCCGCGCTGGGCGGCCGTCGTCATCGACCAGCTCGCGCGGGGCCGATCGATCGATCACGCATGCCGGACGGCCGGCATCGGCCGGCGGACGCACTACGCGCTGACCGAGAGGTCGATGGCGTACGACGAGGCAGTCGAGCACGCGCGCAGCGTCGGCGAGGCGATTGCCGTTGCCTGAAGACCTCGCGGTGATGTGCACTCAGATGCACACCCGCTCTGGCAGTGTGTGTCGCGATGGCGATGCGTCCTCCACGAGCCTGCGCGGTCCCGACCTGCGGGGAGACCACGACGAGCGGCGGCTACTGCGACACCTGTCGCCAGCGCCGTCGCGCACCGCGTCGCGCGTCTGCAGCTCGTCGAGGGTACGATCGGCGATGGCGTGCGACGAGCGCGCGGATCCTGCGCCGAGACCCGGCCTGCAGGCTGTGCCGATCGGCCCCGTCGACCCAGGCCGATCACATCCTCCGCCGCGAGTGGGGCGGCGACGACAGCGACGAGAATCTGTGGGGCCTCTGCGATCGATGCCACGGTGCGAAGACGCAGCTTGAGGCAGATCTCGCGTGGCGGCTGCGAGTCGACCGATGCGAGCCAGCCGCTCGAGCGGACATTGCGATCAGTTTCTTTCGGCCGAGGCTGCGGGGGAGGGGGGTGCAAATCTCTGAGGGCGGAGGACTTGCAGACCACGTCTCCGGTTCCGCCGCGCCGCGGGAAAACCAAGAAACTTTTTTTTCTGGCGGATGATCGATGGCTCGGCCCTCGCACCCGCCGCACCTCGCGATCGTTCGAGGCACCGATCGGCGCTCTGCGCCGGTTGAGCCGCCCAAGTCCGCCGCGCCGACGCGCCCGGACCTGCCTCCTCTCAAAGCGCCCACCTGGCTGAGCCGTGAGGCGGCGCGCGAGTGGCGCCGCGTCGTAACGATCCTCGAGGCCGAGGAGCGAGCGCACCCGCTCGACCGCGCGCTCCTCGCGAGCTTCTGTGAGTTGTGGGCCGAGCTCTGGGAGTTGCACCGTGACCTCCGGAAGAACGGCAGGTACTTCAAGACGCCGACCGGCTTCCAGCGTCCTCGCCCTCAGCTGAAGCGCCTTCCCGAGGTGCAACGCGAGCTGCGGCAGCATGCCGCGGCGCTCCAGTTCGCGCCGTCGACGCGTCGCTCGCTTGTCGGCGTTGGCGAGCAGCTCGACTTCGGCGGCCTTGAGGAAGCGCTCGGCGGCGGAGGCTAACGTGCTTGAGACCGACCCGGCGACAGCCTATGCCGAGGCCGTCGTTTCCGGCGACCAGGTCGCAGGCGCCGCGGTTCGCTGGGCGTGCGAGCGCCATCTCCACGATCTGGCAACGGCTCACGAGCGAGGCTGGTTCTTCGACCTCTCAAAAGTCGAGAGGGTCCTGAATTTTTGTGGGCTTGTGCGTCACTTTGAGGGCAAGTGGGGACGAGGCCAGGGCCAGGTTTTCGAGCCCAGTCCGTGGCAGGTGTTCGTAGTTGGCTCCATCTTCGGCTGGGTCGACGAGGCCGGCTTCCGGCGCTACCGACACGCCTTCATCGAGGTTGCGCGCAAGAACGGCAAGTCTTTTCTTCTCAGTGCTCTAGGGCTCTATCTGCTATGTGCTGACGGAGAGCCAGGCGCACAGATCGTTAATGCTGCGACCAAGCTCGATCAGGCGCGCATCATCCATCGCGCTGCGATCAAGATGCGAGCGAAATCGCCTCTGCTTCGGCGCGAAATCGATGTACTGAAAGACCGACTGATCTTTGAGCCCGCCGACTCGTTCTTTATTCCATTGGGAGCGGAGCCAGGCCGTGAGGACGGTCGCAACCCTCACGCCGCGCTGATCGACGAGCTGCACGCCCATCGCACATCAGAGATGTACGACGTGCTGGATTCTGCCCTGGGCGCGCGCGACCACCCGCTGATGCTGATCGCGACGACGGCGGGCAGCGACATCGGTGGATTCGGTGGCCAGAAGTACGAGGAGTTTCGGTCTTTGATCGATCCTCGCTCCGGCATCTCTGACGACCGCGCCTTCGTCTTCATCGCGGAGCTCGACGACGACGACGATCCGATCGAGGATCCATCGTGCTGGGTAAAGGCCAACCCGAACCTTGGCGTCAGCAAGAAGCACGAGCATATGGAGATCATGGCCGGCAAGGCCCGGCGCAGCTCGACCGATCGCGCCAACTTTCTCGTCAAAGACTGCAACCGCTGGACTTCTGGCGGTGAAACCTGGCTCCGGATGGATCGATGGGACGCCTGCGCGGGCGAGCTGGTGCGCGCGTGAGTCGGCCAGATCTCGCGGCCTCTGCGATGGCACTCCGCCAGTCCTGCCGGGGCCTGCCGGTCTACGGCGGCCTCGACCTCTCGCGTCTCACGGATCTCACGGCACTGGTCCTGATCACGACCGAGGAGCCGATCGCCGCCATGCCGTGGATCTGGGTTCCGGGCGAGGACCTTGAGGGCCGCAGCGAGCGCGACCGGGTGCCCTACGTCCAGTGGGTCGAGGCGGGCCTCATTGAGACGATGCCCGGAGAGGTGATCGACGAGGACCTGCTCGAGCAGAGGATCCTCGACATCGTCGACGACTACGAGCTCATCGAGCTGGCCTTCGATCCCTACAACGCCATGCGGATCGCGCCGCGCCTCGCCGGTGAGGGTCTGCCGATTGTCGAGGTGAGGCAAGGTTTCTACCTCTCGCCGGCCTGCAAGCGCCTCGAGGCGATGGTGGTTGACGGAAAGATCCGGCACGCCGGCCACCCGGTTCTCCGATCCGCCGCCGAAAAGACCGCGATCGCGACCGATCAGAACGGCAACATCCGTCCCATCAAGATTGCGAAACGCCGTCATCGGATCGACCCCATCGTGGCGCTTCTGATGGCGATCCAGCGGTGGTCGGTCGGCGATCCGGCGCCAGGGAGATCGGTCTACGAGGAGGAGTGGTACGACAGCGTGGCCTCTGGAGGAGCTGCGGCGCCGGGCTCCGAGGAGGAGGCGTCGATCGAGAGTGCTCTCCGTCCCGGGCCGGTGCGTCGGGGCAGACGTTCGGTCTACGAGGAGTTCTGATGCGCTTCTTCGTGGATCTGCAGCTCCTGATCGCGGCTGCACTTGTCATTGCCGGCGTCGCCTTCTTGGGCGGTCTGGGGTCTGCGCTCCTCACCGCCGGGGTTCTGGTCGCCGCTGACGCGCTCGATCTGCCGGAGTGGGTGCGATCTCGGCTGCGAGGTGAAGGCTGATGAGTATCCTTGCGCGCCTGCTCGGTGCTGCGCCGAAAGCGCTTGAGGGCGGGTTCCATCCTTCGGACCCGGAGCTGGCGTCTGCTTGGTCTGCTCCTCCCAGCCACGCAGGAGTGCGCTTGACCCAGCGGTCGGCGCTTGGTCATACCGGCGTCCTCGCCGCTGTCCAGCTGCTTTCCTCGACGATCGCTTCGGTCCCGCTCCATCTGCTCGCCCGGGACGCGGACGGCGGCCGCGAGCGGGCCACCTCGGACCCTCGCTACGGCATGCTGCGCTGGGAGGCATCGCCCGAGACCACTGCCTTCGCGTTTCGCCAGGGGCAGTGGATGTCGATCCTCACGTCTCCGGGTGCCGCCTACGCTGAGATCGAGTACAGCCGCGCGGGCTATCCCCTTCGCCTTTGGCGCATCCCGCCCGAGCGGGTCCGCCCTCTTCGTGTATGGATCGAGGGCGGTGAGGTCCGGACCACCCGGCCCGAAGGCGATCGGTCCCGCGGCGAGATCTGGTACCGGGTGTCGCAGCCAACCGGTGGATCCGACTGGCTGCCGCCGTGGCGGGTGCTGCATCAGATGTGGCTTTCGCTCGACGGCGTGACCCCGCTGTCGCCGATCGACATTGCCGCCGAGGCTCTATCGACGGGCGTCGCCAATCTCCGGTATCGCTCTTCAATCTACGAGAACAGCGCGGCTCCGGGTGCCGTCTACCAGCGGCGCGAGAATGCACCGCCAATGTCTCGGGAGGCCGAAGACAAGCTGCTCGATCGCTGGGAGGAGATGCATCGTCGCCCTCGCCAGGCTGGTCGACTGGCGATCATTCAGGAGGGCGAGTACAAGCCGGTCGGTTTCTCGCCTGAGCAAGCTCAGCTCATTGAGGGAGCGCACTTTAGCGTTCTTGACGTCTGTCGGATCTACCAGGTGCCTCCGCACCTCCTGTTCCATCTCGAGAAGGCCACGTTTTCGAACATCGAACATCAGAACTTGCAGTGGCTGACTCTCGGCCTCCGCGCCCGGCTGGTCGCCGAGGCGCAGGAGTACACGCGAAAGATCTTGCTGCCTCGCGAGCGAGGTGAGCTGTTTCTTGAGCACCAGCTCGACGAGCTGCTCCGCGGCGACGTCGCGACCCGCTGGCAGGCCTACCGAGACGGCATCGAGGCGGGCGCGATGACCCCCAACCAGATCGCGCAGCGAGAGAACTTGCCGCCGATCTCGCCTGAGCAGGGAGGCGACACCTATCGATACAACACCAGCTATGGCCCGGCGACCGACCTCGTCCGCGGCCGCTCGGAGGCAGCATGAGCCAGCCGCTGATTCGCCCGTCGATGTCCGATCGGCTCCGCCATCTACCCAGCGCCGCGGCATCCCTTGCGCAGGCGGCCATGGCCGGCCAGACCTATCTCGCCGCCGAGACCGTCGATGATTCGGCCGATGGCCCGGTCGAGATCTGGCTCTACGACGTCATCGACCCTGTGTGGGGCGTCGACGGAGGCGCGCTCGGGCGCCAGATCCACGCCATGCGCGAGCGGGAGGTCGTCTTGCGGATTCACTGCTACGGAGGCGCTGTCTACGAGGCGGTCCCGATCTTCGAGGCTGCTCGGGCCCATCCGGCGCTGACGACCCGGATCGATGGCGTCGCGATGTCGGCAGGCGCTCACATCTTCCAGGCAGGTCGCCGCCGGCAGATGGGGCCGACGACATTTCAGATGATCCACCTCTCGTGGCTCTTCGCGATGGGAGACGAGCCCTACCTGCGAAAGGTTGCTGATGACCTTGGACGGATCGATCGGATGCTGCTTCGGGCTCTTTCTGAGCGGTCGTCGCGCACGGAAAGCGAGCTCCGCCAGATGATGGAGGAGACGACCTACCTCGACGCGGAAGAGGCACTTGACGCCGGCCTGGTCGACGAGATCGTGGAGAGCCCGTCGGAGTCAGAGCCGCCCGCCCAAGCGCTTGAGCGCATGACGGAGGCTGCGCGTGCCACCTTTCAGCCAGAGGACGCAGCCGTCGGCGAAGGCGCGCCTGCGGCCGACGAGCCCGAACGCGAATCCGAAGAGGAGCCGCCGACCGAGCGCGACCTGGTCTCCGCAGCGGCCCGCGAGCGCCGCCTTCGACTTGTGTCCCTGTAGAAAAATCGCGTCTGTGCAGTGAGTTGCACACTCGCCCTGCGACAGTCCCACCAGACCACACGGGGGACGTCGATGGCGAGTCGTGCGACAGAGCTGCTCCGCGAACGCGCGGAGCTGATTACCAAAGCGCAGGAGCTGCACCAGCGCGCTGAGGCCGAGCACCGCGACCTCAACACCGAGGAGACCGCGGAGTTCGACCGGCTGATGGCGGCAGCCGAAGCCCTGAAAACCCGGGCTGATCGGGAACTCCGCATTGGCGCCATGTCCGCTGGGCTCGAGGAGGCATTTGACACGATCGCCGAGCCGGGGCGGACGGTTGAGCAGGCTGCTGATGACGGCCGGCCCCTCGAGTCCACCGTCTATCAGCAGGCCTTCCGCGATTACCTGACTGCACTCGATTCTGTCGAGGCCGCTGACGCGAAACGCCAGGCGATCGCCGCTTTGCCTCATGCTGCTTCGGATCCGCTACGTGTCAATGATCCGAAGCGAGGCGGCAGCTTGCTGCCGCCGCCGGGATTTATCGACGGGATCATCAAGGGCTTGCGTGCCGCCCTGCCGATCATGGGCCTGATCCGCCTCCATCGAGTCAGTGCACAGCAGGCGATCGTCGGCACGGGCCGTCGTAAACGCATCAGTCGGTCGAAGACCTGGCAGCTCGGCTCAGAGCTCTCCGAGGCAATCAACGACGAGAGCCTCCGTTTCGGAAAACGCCAGCTTCAGGGCCATCCAGCGACGGCAGGCATTGCCTACTCGAACGATCTGGCAACGGCCTCTGTCATCCCAGTCGATCAGATCATCGAGGAGGAGCTGACCGAGGAAGGCGAGGAGTTCTTCGAGAGCCTTCTCATCCTTCACAACGGCGCTGGGGGTCCGCTCGGGATGCTGCAGCCCAGTGAGCACGGCATCCCGATCTCGCGCGACGTGAGCGACGAGAACGAAGCGGCCGGCGTCACTTACGAGGGGCTGGTCAATGCCGTTTTCCACGTCAAGCCTCGCTACCATCGCTCCTCGACTTGGCTTTTCCCGACATCGACGCTGAAGAGCCTTGTCAAGATGCGCGACGACTCTGGCCGGCCAATCTGGGCGCCATCGATCCGCGACGACGAGCCGGATCGCCTCCTCGGCCGGCCGGTCGTACTCCACGAGCTGATGCCGGGGGTCGTCGCGCCAGGCCAGTACGTCGGCCTCTTCGGCGACTTCTACCGTGGCTACGAAGCGCTGATCGCTGACGACTGGACGTTTCAGCGCCTGTTTGAGACCGGGGCACGCCGCAATCAAGTGGAAGTCATCGCGCGGACGAGGATCGATGGTCAGCCAATGCTCGAGGACTGCTGGGCTCGCATTCAGCTCCCGGAGGCGTGATCGTGGCACTGTTTCAAAAGATTTCCTTCGTTCGCGCTTCAACGGGTGGCGTCGGCGCGACCTCCGATCACGTCAGCGACTGGGTCGACTGGGCGACCTTCGGTGGCGTGCTCTTCCAGGTCCACATGGCATCTGTCGGCACAGCGACGAGCCTGACGCTTCACGTCGAGCAGTCGCCCGACCAAGTGGCGGTCAGCCGGCTGCCTGGTTCGATCGCGTGGGTTCCTGACGGGGCCTCCTATCCCGCGTCGATGCTCGTCGCCGATGTCTTCCGGCCGGATGGCTCTCTCGGCCGGTATCTGCGGGTCGTGCTCGAGCGATCCGACACCGACAGCGAGGTGGCTTCGATCCTTGCCCTTCGATATGCCGCGACTGCGGAGCCGACGAGCCACGCGGTGGGCGCCGTGCTCGCCGACGGCACGCTGATCAGTCCTGAGGTGACGACCTGATGCCCGGCCAGACCTACCGCCTTCTCGCACTGGCTCCGATCGCGAGCCCTCGCGGGGCGCACGCTGTGGAAAGCGAATTCGAGACCGATGACCCAGACTACGCCCGCCGGCTGGTCGATGCCCGCGCGGCCGACCTCATCGAGGGAGAGTTCCCGGACGAGCGCAAGGCGGCCGCCACCAAGGCAGCTCCGAAGAAGTGAGCAACGGCCCTCGTGGAGACCTACCTCGAGACACCGCCGCTGGCGGCTCATCTCGCGCGGGCCGACGATGTCGCGTCAGAGATCGGTACGGCAGCTGATCCAGACCGCCTCGGCCGCGTCCAGGATGCTGTGCGGCTGAGCTTCGAAGGCGAGCACGGGGCAAGGCGTCAGTTCGCGCGCTGCGCATTCACTTCGCTTGTCGCCAGCTCGGGCTCGCCCCGCCTTTACCTTGACCACGGGCCGATCGAACAGATCGAGTCGGTCGCGCGCTGCGGGGAGCCCGTCGACCTCGATGCTGCGGAGGTCCGCATATCCGGGGATCGATCGGCGCTCTATCGTGCCGGGTCCTGGCCAGTATCGCCGGTGAGAGATGGCCGTCGGTCCCTCGACCACGAGGTTGCTGGGGTCGGCGGCTGGGTCCTCCCTCCATGGCTCCTCGATGGCTGGTCTGCGACCACGACCATCTCCGCAGGCAGCTGGCTCGCGATCGGCGGCGTTCTCTTCACGGCGTTGATCGGTGGTGATTCAGGAGCCGCTGAGCCCACGTGGGCCGACGATTCGGACGTCTCGGATGGTGAGGTGACGTGGCGCCCGCACCCGCGCGCCCAGCGCCTCCCGCAGGATCTCGAGATCGCCGCTGTGCATACAGTCGCGGCCTGGTATCGCGGGGACGCGATGTCGCTCTCGACCGGGATCCTGTCGGAGAATGACGCCGGCGGATTCATCTCTTATACGCGAGATGACGGTCGCCCAGCGTGGCCGCGCGGCGTCCGCGGCATCGTGGAGTCCTACCGGTGAGCCGGGCGTGGGATAGCCAGGCTGTCGCTCGCTCCAAGCGCCTCGCCGAGCGCCACGGCCGGCCCGGTGCCTACATCGTCATCTCGCGCGAGCGCGCCGGCCTCGCGACCAGCGCGCCGACCGGGATCGCGGTCCAGTGCCTTGTCCGGCCAGAGCGCCAGTCGGAGGCCCGCGGTACGGCGGCAGCGCCAGCCAGCGGCCGACGCGTGTTCATCGTCTCGGCTGCCCACCTGCCGGCGTCGGTGGAGCCGAGGACCGACGATCGCCTCGCCGACGAGGTGCCGGCGTTGGACGCGACGGCGTCCGAGATCGCGCTGATGGGCTGGCCGATCACGAGCGTCGAGCGCCGCGGCGGCGCCTGGCGGATCGAGGTGACGGCGTGAGCTCGCGGCCCCTGTCGGAGCTGCGAGCCGGCATCCAGGCGGCCCAGCAGGAGGCGGAGGCCGGATTCCGCGAGTTCCTGATCGACGTGATGGAAGGCGTCCAGGAGCGCTGGAATCGGCGCGCGCCCATCCTGACTGGCGAATTTCGCGCTGACCTGCGTCCGCATGGACCGGGATCCGACGGCCGAGAAAAGAGCGGCTCGCCGGCCGGCCGAGCCGAAGTCGAGGCGGCGATGCGGGGCTGGACGATCGGCGAGCCCTGCGGTCATCGGAACAACCACCCCGCGGCGGTCCGGCTCACGGCCCGCCGTCCCAAGGGCTGGCCGGTCCAGATCGTTCGAGATTCGGTGTCCGCGGCGAGGCGCGGATGAGGTATCTCGATCTCGTCCAGGCGGCCTATGACCGCCTGGCGCCGCTCGAGACCGGCCTGCCGTTCCAAGGCGACCGGAGATCCGCGCCAGATGTGCCGCAAGGCGGCGCGATTCGCTTCGAGGTCCATCTCGGCGACGAGCGGCGTATTGGCGGCGGCCTCCTCGCGGAAGCGACGGCGCAGGGCGGTCACGTGATCGTCGAGGTGTATCTGCCGCGCGGCACGGGCATCGCCCGCTTCCTCGAGATCGCCGACTCGATCGACGCGCTGTTCCGCGGCCAGCGGGACGGCGACATCACCTACAGCGCCATCTACCCGGACCCGGCAGGGGTCCAGACCGTCGACGAGCACGACGCCCAGGCTGTGCTTGTCGAGTTTGATCACTACGCCGTCAAGGCCGTGGAGACAGCAGCATGAGCAAGAGCGACATCGTCATCCTGCGCGGCCGCGAGGCGACGGCGGGCACCTTCCCGTCCGGCACGCTCTACGAGCTCGCCGGCACCGGCTTCCAGGTCAGCAGCCCGACCGAGCGCACCCAGAACACGGACGCGTACTACGACGGGCAGCCTCGAGACCACCCGGCCACGGGCACGACGGACTCGACGTCGTACACGATGGGCTCGAAGCCGACGCGGCATGGTGACCGCGTCGCGCTCCTCGAGGAGGTCTTCCAGCGCACGTCGGACGCCCCGATCGAGATCTCTGCCGACATTGAAGAGGTCCAGTCGGGCAATCTGCTCCGTCGATCGAGCGGATGGGGCGATCTCCGCCCCGGCATGGCTGTCTATGTGCGCCCCGGCGACGCGAGCATCCACCTCCTGCGCATCCTGTCGATCTCCGGCAATGACGCGGCCGTCGACCCTGACTATCTGACCATCGGAGCCGATGCCGCGCCGGCCGCCGGTGCGCTGCGCCAGGGCCGGCGCTTCACTCCCGGCCTTGAGGACCTCTACAGCTCCTGGGTGAGCTGGGACCGTCGCGCCCAGCGCGGCCACCGGTGGGGCTGGGGCGTCACCGAGTCTCTGCAGATCTCGGCCTCGGGGCAGAGCCCGTTCACCGAGCAGATTTCGATCCAGCTCGGCCGGCGATATCCCGATCTGAAAAAGGACGACGCGCTCGGCGCGATCGAGGACGTGCTGCCGAACACGATCGAGTACGCCGGCACGAGCAGCCAGTTCGACATGGTGACGCACCTGGGCGATCGCCTCCATCCGGCGGCAGGATTCGGCGTGCGGTTCGACGGGACCGTGCTCGACTCGCTCTTCCTCCAGGCCCTGGATCTCACGATCCGGCGGCCGGCGCGACGGGACCGAGGCGGCGGCCGAGGCTTTGGCGCGGATCGGATCGAGCGGGAAGGGGAGTGGGACGTCATGTTCAGCACTACGTTCCTTGCGCAGTCCCAGTGGGCCGAGGAGCAGCTCGACGACATCGAAGAGGCAGCGAAGAGCCCGACAGCGAGCGCCAGCTGGTCGTTCGGCTGGCGGAACTCCACCGGTGATCGTCGGACGGTCCACCTGCCATCGTGCCTCGGGACCGGCGTCCAGCGAGACGGCCGGGACAAGAGCGGCCCGGTCACTGTCAAGACCGACTGGAAGCCAAGGGTCGACCCGGCGGGGCGCCACGCGATCGTCGAGCTCATGGATTTCGCAGCGATCGCGAGTTTCTGATGGGGTTCGATCTCTCAGGCGCCCTGCAGTCGCAGCGCCGCGGCGAGCTGCTCGAGGTCACTGCGCCCTCTGGCGAGAGGATCCGCCTCTACGTGCGGGGTCTTTTCCGCAACTCTGCGCTGCAGACCCGGATCTCGGAGCTGCTCGAGCCGATCCGCCGCGAGCGCATCGCGCAGCTGTCCTCGGAGGAGGCTGCCGCGCTGCAGCGGGCGCAGGACGTCCAGCGCCGTCTATTGACGAGTAAGGACCCATCCGACGTTCCGGGCATCCTCGACGAGGAGCGAGCGGCGACGTGGCGCGCCGATCGGCTTCTCGAGATCCCGCGCCAGCTCGAGATCGACGCCGGTCGCCGAGCGATGGCTGGCACGGTGCTGGTCGGCTGGGAGCCAGGCGATTTCGAGCCGCCAGTTCCAGTCACGATCGATGGAGTGTTCAACCTCGGCGCCGCCGAGCAGCTTCTGCAGCTGCCCTGGATCGCCGATCCGGTCGAGAGGAAGGCCTCCGACGTCGGCCAGGTCGAACAGCGCGTCGAGGAGCTGGCAAAAAAAGGCTCGCCGCCTGCTACGCCTGGGAGCGAGGGTGGGGAGGAGACCTCCGCACCGCCGCCGCCCAAAAAGAGCAGGCGGACGCGGCGTACCAAGCAGAGGTCGAGCAAGCCGGCCGACTCCGCGGCGGCCCCCGCGACCGAGCCCTGAGGGCTGCTGAGGAGCGCCGGCTGATCGCCACGCCGCCGTCGCTCCTCGCGTACCGCCCGCCCCATCCCGATGTCGAGCCCGCCTGGCGCGCCTTCCTCGATCTCTCGGCAGATCGCCCGGTCGTCGCGTCGATGGCTGGCGCCATCTACCGCCCGATCCCGCGTCAGGTGCGCCGCGCCTACTACCAGGACCTCGGCCTCGATCGCGCCGCGGCGGACCGTATGGACCGGCTGATCCGCTACCTCGACGGCCTGTGGCTCGAGGACGCGCAGCGCGACGCTGAGGCGGCCGCCGAGCAGGCGCGCACTCGCGCTGCGCAAGGAGCGCGCTGATGGCGAGCGGCCGGCGCAGCGACGTTTACAGCATCGATTTCGACACCACCGCGTCGGTGGCGTCGGCGCGGCAGTTCGTCGAGTCGACGGACTCGATGGTGACGGCCGGTGAGCATCTGACCCAGACGCTCCGCGTCACCGAGCAGGTCCAGGTGCAGACCGGCGAGGCGATCACGCGCGAGATGCGTCGCGCGGAGGCGGCCTACAAGCGCGTCATGGGCGCGGTCGATCCGCTCGAGGCCGCGCAGAATCGCTACGAGGGGCAGATCCGCCAGCTCGATCGCGCGCTGAAGGCCGGCGTCGTTTCGCTGGAGCAGTATGACGCCGCGCTGGTGAAAGTCACCGACGCCTTCAAGCGATCCGCGCGACAGGCGGACGAGACCTACCAGGCCGAGCGCCGGCTCGAGCGAGCCCGGGAGGAGTCTCGACGCGAGGTCGAGCAGCTCCAGGCCTCCCTCGATCCGCTCATCGCTGCCCAGCAGCAGGAGAGGCGGCAGCTCGACCTCCTGCGCCGCGCCCACGAGCGCGGCGCGATCTCGCTGCGGGAGTACCACGAGTGGCAGGGCCGCGTCCGTCGCTCTTCGGCCGAGACCCAGTCGATGGTCGGCGGCTCCCTCCCGACCTGGAACAAAGTCGCTGGCATCGGCTCGCTGATCGTCTCGAGTTGGGCCGCCTCGCGCGTGCTCGACCTCTTGCGCGACGTCGGCCACCAGGTGGTCGACGTCGGCTCTCGCTTCGAGCAGCTCCAGGGTCAGCTTGGGACCGCCTTCCAGAGCAGTGAGAAGGGGCGGCAGACCTTCGAGGCGGTGCTGGCCTTCGCGAGCAAGACACCGTTCGAGGTCGACAAGCTCACCGAAGCAGTGATCACGCTCCAGAACCGCGGGATCTCGCCGCTGAGTTCGAACCTCGCCGCCTACGGCGACATCGCCGCGGCCTTCGGCGCGGACATCACCGACGTCGTCGACGCGGTCGCGGCCGCCACGACCGGCGAGATGGAGCAGCTGAAGAAATTCGGCATCGTCGCTAAGCAAGAAGGCGATCAGGTGCAGTTCATCTTCCGCGGCACCAAGACGGTCGTCAAGAAAGAGGCTGGCGAGATCGCTGGCTACATCGAGTCGATCGGCCAAGCGAACTTCGCCGGCGCGATGGAAGACCAGGCACGGACCTTCGAGGGTCGGATGTCGTCGCTCAGCGACGCATGGTCTCAGTTCCTCGCAACCGTCTTCGAGTATGGCGCCAAGGACGCTCTGATCCCGCTCATCGAGGCGATGACAAGCGGCCTCACGCGGGGCGAGCGCAACCTCCTGCACTTCCTCGTCAGCTACAACGTCTGGACGGCGAATCTCGCGGAAGGCGCGCAGCGCGGCGCGGACGCGATCGTCGAGCCGTTCATCATCGCGACCTCGGTCCTGGGCGACCTCATCGGCCACCTGCCGGGGCAGAGCGCGATCGGCGAGGCGATCGAGGCCAGCTCCGGGATCTACCGCGAGCGCCTCGAGCAGATGCGGATGGGCACCGAACGCCTTCGCCGCGAGGCCTCCGAGAACATCCTCGAGCTCGGAGATCGCATCGCTTCTCTCGGCGAGCCCGTCGATTTCGTCGATCAGAAGCTCGACCAGCTCGGCGAGAGCGACGGCGTGTCTCAGCAGGCGGGGAAGGTGGAGGGCCTTCGCGATCAGCTCCGCCTCGCCGTGCTCGATGAAGAGGCCCGCGCGGCGAGCCTTCGCGGAACCGCCGAGCAGGCCGTCTTCCTCGAGCAGCAGCTCGACATCCTGAAGGCGGCGATGAAGGTCGACCCGTCGATCACGCCCGAGCTGGCATCGATCGGCCGCGCCTACGCGGTGCTGGGCGAGGCGACCGATGAGCACGGCAAGTCGCTCCTCGACCTGATCGAGAGGCAGCGGGACCTCTCGAAGTCCAACGCCGAGCTCGAAGCCGAGAATGCGCGGCGCGCGGCCTGGGAGGCGGCGGCTGAGGAGCGGGCTCGGGCGCTCGCCGAGGCCGAGGCCGAGCTGGTCCTCGTGCAGGCGCGCGGCGTCGAGGGCCTGGAGGCGGCGGCTGAGGAGCGGAAGGTACTCGCCCAGCTCCTCGCCGCGGGCGCCGATCTGACGTCCGAGGCGTCAAAGGCCTTGCTCGCGGAGGCACGCGCGCACGACCAGGCCACGCAGAAGGTCCGGCAGCGCACCGCGCTCGACGCCGAGCGGCAGTCGATCCAGGAACAGCTCGCCGCCCAGCAGCGCGAGATCGCCACCTCGGAAGGGGCCATCGAGGCGGCGCTCGACGGCGGGTACCGCGCCCTCGAGGCTTACAACCGCGAGCAGGCGCTGCGCCAGGAGCTGCAGCGCCGCGGCATCGATCTCAGCTCGGAGGAAGGCCAGGCGATCCTCGCGAACGCTCGCCGGCTCGAAGAGCTGGCGGCGGCGGCGGAGAGCGCCGCGCGGCGCAGCGTGGTCGGCGCGGTGGCGGACGGCCTCGACGCGTCGATCGAGACCTGGTCCGACGGCCTGGCGGAGATGGTCGTCGAGGGCGAGTTGCAGCTCGGCGAGCTGTGGGGCTCGGTGCGCGACGGCTGGGAGGATGTGCTCGCCGACATGCTGAGCGGCTGGATCGAGCACCTGTCGCGGATGCTCCTTGAGTGGCTCGCGACCAAGGCCCAGATCGAAGCGGCACAGGTGAGCGTCTCACTCACGGGGGGCGGCGAGGGGGGCGGCCTCGGTGGCTCCCTCCTGAATCGGGTCGGTGGCCAGCTCTGGAACCAGGCCCGCGACTGGCTGGGCCTCGGCGGCGGGGCAGCTGCTGCCTCTGGCGGTGTGGGGTTGGCTGGTGCGCCAGGAGGGGGCGCGTCGGCGGCTCTGTTCTACGGGCAGGGAGGAGCCAGCGTCGGAGGAGTCGGCGCTGGCGCCGCGGGCGGTAGCGCTGGCTCCTCCTCTTTTTGGACATCGATCGTCTCGAACAGCGGCTTCCTCGCGGCCGTCGGCACCGCGGCAGCGCTGGTGTGGGCCCGCGACCGTGCCCACAAAGACCGCGACGAACGGTTCGATCTCCGCGGCGTCGATGTCCAGGTGCAGAGTGGCCAAGACCAAGGCTTCTGGTCGCCGTCGCCCGCCATGCGCCGCGCCAACATCGACGAGCGCGAGCTGATCGCCGCCATCCACGAAATCTTCGACAGCGTCGAGCAGGCAGCGCAAGGCACCCTCGAGGAGCTGCCCAAGATCTCGCTGCGCCTTCGCGGCGACGCGGAGCAGTGGAAGGTCGTCGTCGGCGGAACGATCGAAGAGACGTTCAGCACCTTCGAGGAGGCGATCTCGTTCGGCGTGACCCAGAGCGTCAAAGACGCCGAGTTCTCGGGGCTCACCGACAACGTCGAGGCGGTGATCCGCCAGGGCGCTGAGATCCCCCTCGAGGAGCTGCTGGCCCGCCTCGAGGCCGCGCGCGGCGTCGACCGAGATCTCGGCGACACCGGCGCGGGCTTCGAGCGTTTCAGCGCTCAGCTGCGTCAGGCCCGCGCCGAGCTGGATGCTGAGGTCGAGTCGCTCATCGCCAGCGGGGTCGCCCGGCAGGACGCCATCGCGTGGCGCGAGCAGGAGCTGGAACTGGTCGAGGCAGAGCTGACGCAGGGCGCAGCGCAGGCGACGGCGTCGCTCCTCGAGCAGATCGGCGGCTACATCCATGACCAGCAGCTCGGCCTCGATCTCGCGCAGGCAAAGGCCGATCTCGAGATCGCGTCGATGCGTCTCCAGCTCGCGCAGGTGCAGGAGCTGGGCTATCTGACCGAGGTGCAGATCGCTCGCATCGGCCAGGCGATCTCGCAGATCGAGGCCGGTTTCGCCGACGGCTCGATCCGACCCGGCGTCTCCCGGCCAGCCCCGCGCCCGAGCGGTGGCGGCTCGAGCGGCTCGGCCCAGCGAGAGCGGGAGCGGGAGCGATTCCGCGAAGAGCTGGCGTCGATGGAGCGCGCGGCGGCCATGGATTTCGAGTCCTCGGCGCGCATCCTCGACGCCGCGGATCAGATCGCGGCCGGCGCGCAGCGCATGCTCGAGCTGGGGATGTCGGAAGAGGAGCGCCAGCGCTGGGTCCAGCTCCAGCAGGAGCAGATGCTCGCCGATCTGATGGCGGGTGCTGGCCTCGATCCTGTCTCCCAGCGCCGCCGCGGCATGTCCGATCTCGAGGTGCGCCGCGACGAGCTCGACGAATTCTGGGACGAGCAGATCAGCAACACCTACGCCCTGGCTGCAGCGCTGGGTGTCCACGCCGACAAATTGCTCGGCCCGATCCTCGAGGAGCGAGAGCGCCAGCAGAAGGGCCAGGTCGAGGACGTCATCGCTGAGCAGGGTCTCCCGCTCGAGCAGGCGCGGGCCTCGGCGTCGAGCTACGGGGAGACCATCAGCTGGCTGTCTCAGCGCCTCGCTGCCGGTGAGATCTCGGCTGAGCGCTACGCCGAGGTCGTCGGCCAGATCCGCGAGCAGCAGCAGCTCGAGATCATGGGCATTGCGGAGGGCCTCCTCGAGCGGATGGGCGCCACCGACAAGGCGGCCGAGCTGCGCGCGAAAATGGACGAAGTCAATTTTCACGTCCAGCGGATGCAGCTCTCGATCCTGATGGAGAGCTTCGGCGCGATCGAGCGGCTCTCAGGCGACACCCTCGGCGGGCTCCGCGACACGATCGACTGGATCAACGACCCGGAGAACTGGCCCGACTTCGACGCGCCGGTGGGCGGCGGAGACGGGGCCGACGGCGACACCGTCATCTGGACGATCCCGGAGCGCGACGACAACCTCCTGCAGTGGCTCGAAGAGCAGGCCGAGGCCGAGCAGCGGATGGCGGATCTCCTCGCGTCGTGGAGAGACGACGATCTCTCGAGCCTCGATCGGGCGCTCGAGCGGCTCCGTCGCGACTACGAGGAGATGCTCGCCCTCGCCGAGCAGTACCAGCTCAGCACGACCGAGCTGACGACGGAGTACTGGGCGCAGGTCCAGCAGGTCACGGAGGAGGCTTGGCAGCCGGTGCGGGATGCGCTCGCCGAGCTGCGCGCGTCGGATCCGAGCCAGACCGGCGGCCAGATCTTCGATGCCCGCCGCGCTGAGTACGAGCGCCTCCGTGCCCTGGGAGCGGCCGGCGACGTCGACTCGGCCCAGGAGGCCGCGCAGCTGGCGATCGAGCTGCGAGATCTCGCCGCCGAGCGCTTCGGCACCAGCACGGCCGCGTACCAGGCCTACCTCGCCGGCCTCGAGGCGGATCTCCTCGCCATCCTGCCAGGCGGCGGCGGCCTGGGGGGCGACGGCAGCGTGCTCTCGCCCGACGGGGGCAGCACCTGGACCGGTGCCGACGGGAAGCTCATCGCGATCGGCGATGAGCAGAGCGGCTACCTCCGCGACATCCGCGATCTGCTCGCAGGCGGCGCGCCGCTCGGTGGGGACGGCGTCGCTTTCGGCTCCCTGCAGCGCACCGAGCCGGCCGCCGGCTTCGCCTTCCGCCCGGTCATCGTCGCCGTTCCCGAGCTTCGCCCGGCCTTCGACGCTGCGCCGCAGCGCGAGGCCCAGCTCGATCGCGCCGAGCGGCGAGACCTCGCGGAGAAACAGCTGGAGGAGTCGCGCCGGCAGACGACCGCGCTCTCGCAGCTCACCGCCTCCCACCGAGATCTCACCCGCCGTCTCGAGGCGCTCGAGCGCTCGCGAGTCCACGGAGCCCGCGGATGATGGCCCGCGAGGCGCTGTCGATCTCTGACGTGCTGGCGTCGCCGTCGTCGCGGCTCGTCTGGCTCGTCGAGCTGACCCTCCTCGACCCGGCCACCGGCATGACCGAGGTGCGCCGATTCGCGTCCGAGGGCTGGACGTCCGCGGTCGACGACCCCGACGGCGAGCACTACTACGAGGGCATGCTCGAGGTCTCCCGTCTCGAGTGGTCGCGCCACGACGGCACGGCCGTCAGCGGATCCAGCTCGATCAACACTGCGACGCTCCGGATCTACGATCTGCCCGGACGTCACGACGACATCTCAGCCCGTCGACTCGTCGCCGATGGACAGCCCGCGACGCTGCGCGTCGGCTCGCCGGAGATGCACCTGGGCGAGATGGCACAGATCGAGATGCTGGGCCGGAGCATCTATGAGGTCAGCGACGGCATGGGCTTCGAGGTCCAGCTCGACGGGATCGAGCGGGTGTTCGATCGACCCCTCTCTCGGTCGACCTATTGGGGCCTCGGGCGGTGCGTGCAGCTCGGCGTCGGCGCACACCTGCGGATCGATGATGCGGATGTGCTGCACCACGACGCCAGCACCTCCTTTCTGGTCGAGGCGATCGTCGCTCTCGACACCGTCGCGAGCGCTCACGCCGTCGCCTGGCGCGGCCCGACGAACTCCGCGGATTGGGACCTCCAACACCTCATCGGCGGCGGCCTGCGGTTCCGAGCGGTCGACAAGGCGGGCGCGACCCACCAGGTGTCGTGGTCCGGCGGCGACCCGCTGATCCGTCGTCGCATCTCCGCCGGGTGGTGGGACGGATCGATCCGTCTCTGGGTCGACGGCGAGGAGGTCGCCGCGGCGCCGTGGGCCGGCCCGCCTCGCGTGACCGATGGATACCCGATCACGATCGGAGCGACAGAGCCCGGAGGCCGGCCGCTCTCGGGCCGCGTCGACGACGTCCGCGTGTGGACGACCGCACCGTCGGAGGACGAGATCCGGGCATCGGCACAGCGCCAGCTTGATCCCGACGAGGACTACCCAGGGCTCGCGCTCTGGCTGCCGTGCGACGAGGGGATCGGGACGACCTGCTACGACGAGAGCGGCGGCGGCCACCACGCCGCGCACTCGGGCGCCGTCGAGTGGTCCCATCTCGGGGAAGGGGAGCCGGAGCAGTACGGGCTCCCTCGGCCGCTCGCCCTCGGCCGGATCGGGCCGGTGCCCGGCACTGTCATTGAGCGCTACCTCGGCGGCGGCACCCGGCAGCTGCACGATGGCCCGGTGCGGGGTCTCGGCCCGGTGACCGAAGGCGGTGCGCCGCTCGGCCGTCGGGTCGCCTACAGCCAGATCCCGATCACGATGGACGGCGACACGCTGACCGTCACCGATGCGACGGTCGACGTCGCGGGCCTGGCGCCGGGGCAGTGGGTCGAGATCTCCGGCACACCGAGCGACGATGGCATCTACCGCGTCCGCCGCGCCGGCCTTCGGACGCTGCGGCTTTTCCGCACCAGCCGGTCCTCTGTGACGGCGACGATCGACCTCTCGACGGTCGGGTGGTCCGCCGGCTCAACGGATATCTCGATCGACTCCGGAGCGCGAGAGATCCAGACCGCGGGCGCGGTCGATCTTGAGGGGCTCGTGCCCGGCCAGCTGCTGACGGTGTCGGGCGCAGGAGCCGGCGCGGCCGCGGGCACCTATACGGTCGCCAGCGCCTCGACGTCGACAGCGATTCGGGTGGTCGAGTCGATCGCGACGATCTTCGCAGGCGGCCAGGTCGACCTCGACGCGGAGGAGCTGTGGGCCTGGGAGGGCGACGAGGCGACGGCCACCGTCGACCTGCGCTACGCGGCGACCCATCCGATCGCGATCGAGGTGCGCGGCGACGTCGCCCCCGACGACAGTTTCCCTCAGGAGCCCGGCGCGCTGATGCTGCGCGTCGCGCAGCACTGGGCGGAGCAGTCGGCTCTCTTGTACGACGAGCCGGCGTTCGATGCCCTCGACAGTCTCCCCGGAGCTACCTACACGCCGGCCGGCCTGTGGCTCTCCTCCGAGGAGGACCCGGCCGCGCTCCAGGTGCTCGACCAGATCGCGACCTCGGCCGGCGCCTCGTGGGGGCCCTCGCTCGAGACGGGCTCGATCGAGGCAGCGCGGCTCGACGCGCCTGGGGCACCTGCCCTGACCCTCGATCACCAAACGCAGCTCTTCAGCCTCACGCGCGCCAACGCCCAGCCGCCGATCTCTGAGCAGTCTGTCCTCTTTCGCCGATCGCGGGTCGTCTTGGCCGACGGCGAGATCGCTGGCGCGGTGCTCGATGGGTCGACCGACGGCCAGCTCGACCGGCTCCGACAGGAGTATCTCGAGGCCTCCGCGGTCGTTGACGAGGACCTGGTCGCTGCCCATCCCGCAGCGCAGCCCGGCGCGGTCCTACAGACCCTCTACGCGACCCGGGTCGGCGCGACGGCCTTCGCGCAGTGGCTCTACGACCGAGACAGCATCGAGCGCGAGGCCTTCACGGCCCAGATGCCGCTGATGCTCCTCGTTCTCGCGCTGCGCCGCGCCGCAGTCGAGCTGATCTCGCCCGATTTCGGCAGCCTCGCCGCCGGCAAGGCCGTGCGGCTGCTTCATCTGTCCCTCGACGGTCGCGAGGACCGGGTCGAGGCCACCTTCTGGGGATGATCCGATGAGCGATCCCGTCACCCTCGCCCTTGGCTGCCGGCCTGACTGGCTCCAGCACGCGGCCGCATCGATCACCGCCAGCGGCGAGACGCTCGGCTCGCCCGCGAGTGCACTGCTTGATCCAGTCGTGTCGCGCCGGTGGCGCTGCGAGGTCGGAGCAGTCAGCCTGGGCCACCGATGCCATGTCGCCTGGGATCTCGGCATCGCCCGCCGCATCGGGTGCGGTGCGCTCGTCGGGCACAGCGGCACGTCCCGCGCGACCATCCGCTGGCGATTCTCGGACGCGCCGCTCAGCCTCGACCCCGTCGTCGACATGGACGGCTCGGGCGGCTGGACCTCGACAGGCGACGCGCAGCAGATCGGCGTCGGTCCGCGCGGAGTCTCGGAGCAGCCGGTCGGCAGCTACCGCGTCGGCCCGGGCGCCACCTGGCGCACGACACTGCAGGCGCCGGGCGACGATCTCGACGACGGCGCGGATCAGCAGCTGATCCGCGTCCGGATGTGGTCGGCCTTCCAGGAAGAGCCGCTGCCGCTGCCGGTGTCCGTCCGCCTCTACGACGCAGGCGTGCTGGTCCGAGAGCTGGGCGTCATGACGACTGCGACCGAGGCGATCTACGAGCTCGCCTGGACTGCGTCCGAGGTCGGCGACCCGGACGACGTCGAGATCGAAATCGCGAACGCAGCCGGCGCGTCGGCGTCCGCCTTCGTGGGGGGCCTCGACTGGATCCCGGCGCACCCGCCTGCGCCTGGCGTCGTCTCGAGTGGATGGCGGCCGATGCTCCTCGATCCGGTCACCTACGCCGGGCTGGGACTCTCGGACATCGCGGTCCATGACCTGCGTGCGACCGCGAGTCATCTCCTCCTCGGCGGCGACGGCGCGCTCGCCCAGGTCGACCGTCGCTACGGGATGGTCGAGATCCGCGACGCCCGGGCGCCGGGCGGCGTCTTCGAGGCGGGCCGGCTGGCCGTCGGCCCTGCGGCGACGCTTCGCCTGTCGAGCTCTGGTCTCCGGATCTGGGTGATCGATCCGACAGTCGTCGAGCGTACGCGCGGCGGCGACCCGTGGCGGTCCATCCGCCGGCCGCGGCTCGCTGCAGCGATTCCGACCGAGTCGCCGTCCGACGTCGGCGTCCGGGACCTCCTCGGTGCGATCTACCGGGCCCAGGGCCGAGCCGGCGATTTCCTCGTGTCCCTTCTGCCGCTCGACCCGTCGGCCGCACCCCTTGCGTTCTGGGCGATGCACGCAGGCGAGCGCGGTGAGATCGGCTATCGCGGCGTCCAGCGCTCGGACTCGCCGGAGCCATGGGCCTGGGGCTCCACGCTCGAGGTCGAGGAGGTCTGACGACATCGGCCGGTGTGCAGTGAGATGCACACCCGTCCTGGCAGGGTGGCGGCACGAGGATGCGGCGCGAGAGCAGATGGACCGAGACATCGGCCCAGCTGGCCTGCGACGGTCCTCGCACACGGAGGTCTCCATGCGCCGACTCATCACCCTCGCCGTCGTTCTCGCGCTCGCCACCGGCTGCAGTGGCCAGTGGCGCACTCCGATCACCTCGCTCCGATCACTCGAGGTGCAGTCGGGCCCGGATCTGATCTTCGCCGGCCAAGCGCCGGTTCGACAGGTCGACATCGGCGTGGTCGAGATCGACGCCATCCAGATGGGAGGCGTCTACGGCCAGGCCCGCGGTCAGCGCATCGTCGTCCGCTGCATCGGTCTCGAGGACTCCGCCGAGTGCGCCGAGCTCGCCACGCCAGGCCAGCAGATCGCCGCCCTCGGCGAGATGCGCGGCCGCGTCTTCGTGCCGCGGTCGACCTGGACCCTCCAGACCCCGGCGCCGCTCGCGTCGGTCCTCGCTTCCCACCAAGCGCCCGCCGCGTCGAGCGCTCCGGCCGTGTCGGAGACCGACCTCGACCGACTCAAGATCAAGATTCTCGAGCTTCTCCAGCAGCTCGACCGGGAGATCCCATGATCCGCACCATCCTGACCGTCCTCGCCTGCCTCTTTCTGACTGTCGGCCTCGTCGCGTGCAGCGATGACGATGACGACGGTGACCGCCAGTCCTCGATGCCGATGCTGCCGCTGATGCCCACGGAGCCGCCGCCTCCGCTCACCGGCCGGATCGATCAGGCAATCGAGCGCGCGCCCAACGGTGAGTGTGCCTTGCGCTTCGAGGTGATCGTTACCGGCGGGGAGGGTTCGTACTCGTACGCCTGGGAGTCGGTCCTCATCCAGGGCACTGCGCGCGACAGTGCCGTCACGATCGTCGTCGACGAGGGCTCAGCGGGCTTCGTCACCATCCAGGTCAAGGTTGAAGATCGCAGCGGCCAAATCTGGGAGCTCACGGACGAGTACAGCTACTCGTGTGCCGAGGAGGCCTCGTCCGAGTCCTCGAGCCTCCGCGCTGCGGCCTGATCCCGAAACGAGGCGTCGAGCGTGGCTGGAGGGGGAGAGCGGCCCAACGGGCAGACGATCGATGGTCTTCTCGCGCTGCTCCAGGCGCAGCTCGTCGAGGTCTCCGCGGCCCGCGACGCCGTCAGAGCTGCATCGAGCCGGATGGATCGATTCCTGGGGGAGATGGAGGATCTCCGCGACGAAACGGACCGCGCCGCCCGGCATCGCTCAGCGATGGCGGAGCGCCTCGGGCGGATCGAGCAGCGGCTCGATCAGGTCAGCGAGCAGACGGCGGCGCTCGATCGACGTCTCGGCGCCCGGTCGCCGTCGCCGCCGATCACAACCCCGTGGGCAGCTCTCGCGTCTCCCTACGGCGCGGCCGTCGCGGTGCTCGTGCTCCTCGCGGTCGTCGTGACGCTGTTCTTCCTCGCCGTGCGCCCGTCCGAGCTGTCGGGTGCCGGCGTCCACATCCGCCCCATCACGATCGATGCGCCGGCCCAGCCGCCGGTCGCTCCATAGCCACGCCCTGACGTCCCGGAGGATCCGATGCTCGATCTCCTGCGCCGCTTCATCACCTCGCCGACGCTCGCCGGCAGCAAGATCTCGACCTCGAAGATTCTCGCCGGGCTCGTCACGCTCTACTCGGCAGCCAAGGCGGCGGGTCTCCTCGTCGTCACCGAACAGACGCTCGGCGACACCCTCCGCATCCTCGCGGTCGAGAGCCCGTACCTGATCACTCTCCTGGTGGGCCTCGGCATCTACCGGGCCCGCGTCGGCTCCGACCGTGCAGCGCTCGAGAGCCGCGATCTCGCGGCCGCGATCCGCGAGATCCCCGGCGGCGAGAAGGCCCTCGCGCGGCGCGCGATCGATCAGGCGTGGCACGACGGCGAGATCTGAGCGAGTGCCTCGAGTCGGTCGACTGCGGCCTCGGCTGCATCTGCGGACCTGCTGATCCATGGAGCGCCGCACGCCGCTGCGCCGCGGCGGACCCATCCAGCGCAAGACTGAGCTGCGACGCGGTGGACCGATCCGCCGGCGCAACCCCGAGCGCGCCGCCAAGGCCTACGCCCGCGCCTTCGGCGACAAGGCCGCCTGGATCCGGTCCTTGCCGTGCTCGACCTGCCGCGCTCCCGGACCGTCCGACCCGAGCCATGTCCGATCGCGCGGCGCGGGAGGAACGGCAGCAGACCTGATTCCGCAGTGCAGACGGTGCCATCAGAGGTACCATCAGATCGGCGCGGGCAGCTTCGCGGCCGAGGTCGGGGTCGACCTTCGAGACCTCGCCGCGTCCTACGAGGCGTTCTGGCAGGCGATGCAGGCCCTGCCGCCAGCGCTCCGTCATCGGCGCCCGTGGACAAACCGTGGACAAACGCCCCTCGATCGGTGAGCAGATTTGTCCGCAGCCAAGCGCCAACCGAATCCGAAAAACTCTCTTCAGAAGCGGCTCAGCGTCCCGGCATCGCGCCGAGCGATTGCCCAGAATGGGACTTTTAATCCGCGGGTCCAGGGTTCGAGCCCCTGACGACCCACCATC